>CAYUPT010000581.1:0-2988 GCA_964446725.1 uncultured Bradymonadales bacterium
CTGTGGGGCTCGATTTAGGCCTCTCGATGCTGATTTTGCCTCGTCACGACGTCTCGT
Source organism: uncultured Bradymonadales bacterium (assembly GCA_964446725.1). Lineage (GTDB taxonomy): Bacteria > Myxococcota_A > Bradymonadia > Bradymonadales > Bradymonadaceae > SLJM01. Next base: position 58 of record CAYUPT010000581.1, read on the forward strand.
CAATAATGCGGGTTAAAGGCTGGAGCCGATGACATCTTTGCGCCGGGAGAATTCCCGGCGCTGTCATCGATCACGCGAGGCGACGCTCGAAGTTGTGCTCCCCCGGCTCCCTACGCTAGCGCTTCGGGTCGCCGGGGGTTATCACAGAACGTCATGGCGGGGCGAGTCGGCTTCGGGGCGGGGCATCACCAGCCATTACACTCACTCCGTAACGGCAGCCGAACTGCCGGTTACATCCTCTCCGGCGTCCAGCGGCGCGGGTCGGGGGCGTGGTCGTTGGCCAGCCGGCGCAGTTCGTCCAGTGTGGCGGGGTGCGTCCCCTCGGTGGCCTTTAGTGCCTCCGATAGCGCGGACATGCGCCGCTGGTCGGCCCGGTCGTAGCTGTCGCTGGCGACGACCATCGGGATCGGGTCGTCGCTCTCGACGAGGTTCCACTGCTCGCGCTGTTGCTCGAGCGGCGTGCCTCGAAGCAGCATCAGGGGAAATGCCTTGATGACCGGCACCCGGCGGTCGAGGCAGTACTCGACGCTCTGCTCGAAGGAGGTCAGCGTCTGGAGCGGAAGCCCGAAGATCAGTGACACCTCGAAGTGGATTTCGCGGCGATGCAACCCGGCGATAGCCTCGTCGACCTTCTGAATATGGTTGGGGCGATTGACGGCCTCGCCCTCGTCTCGGTGAATTGATTGGAGCCCGAATTCCAGGGAGCAGTTCAGCTGCGTGACCAGGTCGAGAAAATCGTCGTCCACCAGTTCGAAACGACACTGCAGCGACAGATGACCGTCGTAGCCCCGGTGGACGAACTCTTCGAGTACCGCCATGTAGTCGGGCCCCTGGTTGAATATCGGGTCGAGTACGGCGATCTCGTCGATGTCGGAATTGCAGAAGAGTTCGATTTCATCGATCAGCCGATTTCTGGAGAGTTCGCGGCGAGTCAGCCGCTTTCCGGCCTCGCGGTGCTGGCAGAAGGCACATCGGAAGCTGCAGCCGCGTTTGGTCTCCCATCGGATAAACTGTTGGTCGGCAACGTCGACACTTCCCGACAGAAATGGAGAGGGGAGGTCGTCGAGGTCGACGCGGGTCTGCTCGCCGAGATCGGTGTCACCGGCCCAGTGAACACCGTCGATCTCCGGCTGACCGTCGTGTTTTAGGATTTCGACCAGCGCCGATTCGCCGTAGCCGCGCACGAAGGCGTCGCCAAAGGGGTAGCGCTCCTCAAGTCCGGGGCCGCTGTACGAAATCTGAGGGCCGCCGAGTATGATCCGAAGGTTCGGATAGCGGCGGCGCAGCGAATTGCCGATCTGTTGGATATACTCCTCGTTCCATAAGTAGACGCCGAACCCAACATCACAGCGTTCCGGGTCGTCGATAGATGCGTCGATATCGACGAGAATGTCGTCGATGTCGGAGTCGGGATCATTGACGGGAACGTTCAGCCCCCGGGCTTCGATGCCGGCCTGGCGGGTGGCCGCCAGCAGGCTGCCCATCGCCAGGGGGACTCGGGGGTCTTTGTCGCGGGTCCAGAACAGTTCTACGAGAATCAATTGTCGCATTGTGGATCTCCGTCGCTAAATCAGTGAGGTAATCGACGAGGCCCCGGCGCTGCCGCCGGGGCCGGTGTGCGCAGTTCCGTCACAGACGGAGTTCGCCCTCCTCTCCCCGCTGTTCGCGAAGCTGTGGTTCGATGAGATCGCCGAGTTTGAAGGTGGGGCCGGCCTCGTTGAGGTGGCGAAGCTCGGCGAAGGAACGCGTCGGTTTGCGGCCGGTCATGACCGTTACTACGCGCCTCTCATCCCTTGAGAGCACGACGATGACGCCGATCAGGTCGTAGAGGTGTCGATCGACGTTCTGTTCGACCTGTCGCTGATGGACCTGGACGCGGACGTCGTCGACTCGCCGACGGCGACGGCCGTGACGCAACACGGCGTCGACCTGGCGGCGGGTAATCCCCCGTTCTTTCATCCGGTCTAGAGCATGATCGGTGATCGAGATCTGGTGTTCGCAAGCCATTTCAGTCTCCTCGGGTTATTCGCCGAACCCACTGTCCGGCGAGCTATATAGAGACTGATGCATTTTTGTGTTATACGCACTCCGCATTGTGTGATATACGTATTATACGTACCGGGTAGAAAAAATTCGGCGGCACTGGACATCATCAAGAGTGTGACGCCAATGAACCTCTCAAGGAGCTGCCACAATGGACCTATCGAAAACCCCAGCCAGATTGCCCGAAGACGCCAGACAGGAGTGGAAGGAGTGGATCCTCGACGACACGGGATGCACATCGCCAACGGAATTATCCGACGTGATTGCGGATGCAGATGAGGTCAGCGCCAAAGCCGGAAGTATCCGGACGGAGCTATCAAAGTTCTTGAACGGACATACTCATGTGGTGGAGCGGTGGGTCGGTGACAGTCCGACGGATAAGGGACGTGCGCTGGCAGCGAATCTCGATATGACGCCGGAGGGGCTTCGGCAGCGATTTCTGAACTTGATGCCGCTGCCGAATCGACGTCGCGTGGACGAGGAATCGCTGCGATACGTTCCCATCCGCGTTGAGCCGTCGGATCCCCCATCGATACTGAAACCACTGGAACAATGGCTGAGGGACCGAAACCGATCGGAGGTGCTTCCGGAACTCGATGGCCAGGAGTCGATTCAGTGGTCGGAATTCAGCGATGTACTTCATCGAATCGAAGAGGCGCTGGCGAAACTCGAGTCCGTCCCGACGGTGGTATTGAGCGCCAATTACAGCGATCCGGCGTGGTTTGACCGAGCGTTCAGCGCGGAACCGAAACTGACGCTACAAGTGGGTCGTCGCCAACTCGAGAGATGCTGCGACGGATCGACCGTCTTTACTACAGAATCCGCGGAGGCGGGGGCCGAAGAAGCTGCAGTATCGCTAGAGATTCCCTTTGAACCCATCTCGTCAGA
>CAYUPT010000582.1:0-2980 GCA_964446725.1 uncultured Bradymonadales bacterium
AAGGGAGCGCCGGCGGCCGCGCCGGCATTACGCCTGCGGCGTAATGAGGTTTGCGTCAGCGCCTGCACGTACTTCACAGCCATCACGGACTTTCGTCCCGATTTCGTCCGGGGCGGTCGTCGACGAGCTTACCATCCACCAGTCGCAGCAGCCGTCGACACCGCTCGGCGCGCTCTTCGTCGTGGGTGACGATGAGAAACGCGGTGTCGGTGTCGTCGTTGATGCGCCGGAGAAGGTCCATGACGCGGTCCGCGGTTTTGGTGTCCAGATTGCCGGTGGGCTCGTCGGCCAAAACCAGCTTGGGCTCGTTGGTCAGGGCCCGGGCGATGGCGACGCGCTGTTGTTGGCCGCCGGAGAGATGGCGCACACTTTTTTCCTCGAAGTCCTGCAACTCGACCTGTTCGAGCAGATACTCCGCGCGGTCTCGAATTTCCGATGAGAAGGAACCTCGGGCGACACCGGCGGGCATCATGACGTTTTCGATGGCCGAAAACCCGGTCAACAGGTGGTGGGACTGAAAGATGAATCCCAGCGTCTGAGCCCGAAGCCCGGTGATGTCGGTGTCGTCGAGTTCCGCCGTCGATGTGCCGTCGACGATCACATTGCCCGAGGTCGGGCGGTCGAGGAGGCCCATGAGATTGAGCAACGTGCTTTTTCCGGAGCCCGACGGTCCGACCAGTGACGTCCACTCGCCGGGCGTGATCTTTAGGTCGACGCCGTCGACGGCGCGGGTGACGACCACATCGCCGTATTCGCGGACCACGTCGTCGAGTTGGACGATAGGATCAGCCATGGGTGATTGCGTCTGCAGGATCGAGACGAGCGGCCCGGCGGGCGGGGGCGACGGCGGCGAGTAGTCCGGTGATCGTCGCCAGAAGACAGGCGACGACAAAAATCGTCGGCGACGGCTCGATGGGAAAGACCGGTTCCCCGGTATCATCGCGAATAAATTGGTTGAACCCCATGGCCAGTGCCGTTCCCAGGCCGGTGCCCAGTACGGAGCCCACGAGGCCGACGGCGGCGCCCTGAAGCAAGAAGACGCGAAGGATGGTGCCCATCGACGCTCCCATGGCCCGCAACACACCGACCTGGCCCTGTTTTTGGACGACGGTCACAATGAGAACGCTGGCAATGCCCAGGGCGACGGCGATGGAGACGAAGACGGAGATAATGATTGTCGACGCGCTCTGTGTCCGCAGAGCGCGTAATAGATCCTGGTTGGCCTCCTGCCAGCTCTCGACGTTGTGCTCGGTAAATCCCCGAAGTCGTGCGGCGATGATATCGGCATCAAAGAGCTCGTCGACGTTGGCCTCGATGGCGGTGACGTCGTCGGCGATACCGAGCATCGTCTGGGCCTCGCGAAGCGATACAAAGGCCCAGGTCTCGTTGGGACCGCTGGCGCCGAGGTCGAAGATGCCCCGGACGGTAAACGAGCGGCTTTCGTCGTCGGCGATCACCAGCCGGATGCGGTCGCCGGTATCGACGTCGAGTTCCCGCGCCATGTCCCGGCCGATGACCGCCGCCTGGTCGTCGACGCGAAAGTCGCCGTCCACCAGCCGTCCCTCGATGTCGATGATCTGTTGGTAGTCGCCGGGGTCGACGCCGAAAAACTGGATCGGCTCTCGGGTCGGACCGCGAATGACGGAGCCCGAACCGGAGGCGACGGGGGCGACGGCGACCACATCGGGATCGGCGGCCATATCGTCGACAATGCTTCGCCAGTCCTGAAGCTGGTCGGCGCGCCGCGGGCGGGGTTCGACGCGGCTAAAGCGGTACTCCCCGTCGGCAGCTGTGCCGACGGGCTCTGCATCGCGCTGTTCTTCGGCTTCCACGCTGATATGCGGTTGAAGGCCCAGCGTAGTGTCGACGATCGACTGCTGAAGCCCGAGGATCAGGGACGTCAAAAAGACGATGACTGCCACGCCGACGGCGGCGCCGCCAAAGATGAGCATGGTCTGACTCTTTCCCTCCTTTAAGAATCGGTAGGCCAGAAAGAACTCGATGGGCTTCATGATGACCCTCCCGTTTGCCGAGCCCGCGGCATGTCGTCGGGCGTCGAGTCGGGTTCGTCGAGTTCGGGGTCGGTGTCATCGGCATCGGCGTCGAATTCGTCGCCTTCGCGGATGCGGTCGCCGGCGTCGACATCGGCGTCGGCGATTGCGAGTTCACCGGGCGCTAGTCCGTCGGTGATCTCGACGAATTGCTCGTCCTGCAGGCCAATGTCGACGTCGACACGTCGGGCATTGCCGTCGCGGATGACGAGAACCCAGGGAGCGTCGCTCTGCAATTGGCGAAGGGCGACGCGGGGTACGACCAGGGCGTCGTGGCGGCGGTCGAGTTCGATATCGACGGTGGCCGTCATGGCCGTTCGCAGATAGTCGGGTGGCTCGTCGATGCGAAGGCGGGCGGTGACGGTGCCGCGCTCCGGATCGACGGCGGGGTCGATGCGGTGGACGGTCGCCGAGAAGTGGTCGTCGGGGTAGGCGTCGGTGCTGGCCAGCGCCGGTTGGCCGACCTGGAGGTGGGCCAATTCCCGCTCGTCGGGGTTGATGCGGATATCGCGCGGGCCGTCGATGGCCAGCGTCATCACTGCGGCGCCGGGCTGGACGGTGTCGCCGGGGTCGACATCGCGGCTCAATACGGTGGCGTCGGCCGGGGCGCGGAGGGTGTAGTCATCGACCCGTCGGCGCGCCAGTTGGTGGCGAGCCTGAGCGCGGGCCAGTGCGGCGGCGGCCTGATCGTAGTCGCTGCCGTCTTCTCGGGACTCCTCGTAGGCGCTGCGGGCCTGGGCGAGCGTCGATTCGGCGCGCTCGACGGCTCGTCGCGCCTCGTCGACGTCGACGCGGGCGGCGATTCCCTCGTCAAAGAGCATCTGGGCCCGTTCGAAGTCGTCGCGGGCCGCCTCCAGATCGCGGGATGCCTGCTCGAAGTCCTCGAGGGCCGCCGGGGCCCCGCGCTGTCGACCCGATTGCACCGCCGC
>CAYUPT010000583.1:0-2970 GCA_964446725.1 uncultured Bradymonadales bacterium
TTGGCCGACGATTCGACGGTGCCCGACGCCCCGCCGCTTGCGCGCTGGCAGCCCGATGAGGCGGTGACCATCACCGAGATCGACGAGCGCTCCTTCGGCGGCATCGATCGCAATCTTCAGTCAGCGCTGACGGCCTCCGTACTCGACCGCCGGGGGCTTGCATGCGCGCTGGCCGATGCGACGCCCTCGGCGCGCCTCATCGGGCTTGGCGACGCCTCACTGGAGACGACCTTCGACCACGACACCGTCATCTCGGCGGTCGACGTCGACGTCCAACACGGCCTCTTTCTGGTCGCCGATGTCGGCGGAACGCTCATCGAAGTCGATCCCGGTCAGGGCCGACCGGTGATGCGCCACGAACTGGCAACTCCGCCGCTGGCTCTGGAACTGTTGCCCGCCAAACGCACCGTCTATTTTGGCAATGCTCGGGGACGGCTGCACTGTCTGGATCTTCGAACCGATTCCAATCACGAAATCGCCCGATTCGCCCAGGCCATCTCGACGCTGCACAGCGACGCCGATGGCTCACTCATCGCCGGGTTGTGGGATGGGTCGGTAGCCCGCATCGAGGACGGCCGACTTCGCTGGCACCGACCGGTCGCCCCCGACGCCATCGCCGATACGGGAATCTTCGACGGCGACCGCTACTTCGCCACCGACGGTCAGGGCACCATCCACATCGGCGATCTTCAACGTGGACATCGCCAGATTTCGGCCGAAATCGGCCCCGGACTGCGCACGACTCGAAGACTGGACGACGGCCAGTTGATGGGCCTGTCGCTTTTCGACGGGCAGCTCCAGACCTGGCATATCGACATCGAGAGCTAAACGGCTCGACCATCACCGGGAACTGGCCCATCGCACATCCAACTCGGCGCCGTCGCCGGTGGCATCGAATTCGACGCCATCCAACCCGTCGGTGACGCAGCGCTCAAAGCCCTCGTCTTTCGGCCCGCGCCGAAACAGCACTTCCGGGTCGTCGATGCGGCCGACACCGGCGTCGGTGCGAAGCGTCCACTGAAGTGCTATTTCACGGTCGATGTCCCCGATGACAGCCTCGATTTCGCCGTCGATCACACCGGCGGTGCGCTCCGATTCGCACCGGGCGACGCGGCGCCGGGCCTCGTCGATGGAGCGGCGTCGATCGCGGCGCATCGCCAGCTCGAAGTCCTGGCGCATCCGTCCCTCGTCGAGGCGCTCTTCCAGCTGCTCCACGTCCACATCCTCGGGCTCCGCCGCCCAGCTCCGCGGACCGACCCCCTCGGGCCGCTGTGCCGACCGGGACTGGTCGGCATCGTCGGTTTCACCGGCGTCGTCGGACTCTTCGGCGTCGTCGCCCCCCACCGATTCGCCGGCGCCGTCCATCTCTTCGGGCTGCTCTGTCGATTCCGGCAGCTCATCGCCGTCGCCGGCAGCGACCGGTGTATCCGAACCCGCGGCCCAATCGCCCGGAACGCCGCGTCCACCGGCGTCGGTCACCTGGTTGTCGTCGCCATCGGTGGGCTGACCGGATACCAACGCGTCCGTACTCGAGGGCTCGCCGCCTGTGAAAAATCCGACGGACACCGCCACCACCAGCGCCACCACGCCCACCCCGACCACCCAGTACAGGCGGCTGTTGAGATCTGCTCGATTCCCCATGGTCTCACTTGCCGAAAGTTTGCGTCCTCGAACCGTTTCGTTACACTTGACTCAGCTCTCCACTGACTGAACTTTCGCAGACTCCGCCATGCCCAACAAGGAGCCCACCGCCGAAAGCATCCATCCTGGGATGCTGTATTGTGGCCGGTACCGCATCGAGGAGCACCTTGCGACCGGCGGCATGGCCACCGTCTATCGGGCCTCTGACACCGACAGCAACGACAAACAGGTGGCCATCAAAGTCCTCTTTGGGCGCTACTCCGACAACGATGTCGTCCGGGCCCGCTTTCTCGACGAGGGTCGCATCCAATCGATGCTCGACCATCCCAATATCGTCGGCGTTCAGCGCATCATCTCCGAACCGGTATTGTCGTTCGTCATGGAGTACATCGACGGCGAGACCCTGGAGGATTACCTCCAGCGCGAAGCGCCACTGGACGAACGGGATATTCTGGACCTCTTTATGCCCGTGATGTCCGCCGTCGGGTTTGCCCACAGCAAGGGCATTGTCCACCGCGATCTCAAGCCGAGCAATGTCCTGCTTCGCGAAGCCGGTGGGTATTTGGAGCCGAAGGTCATGGATTTCGGGGTCGCCAAAGTCAGCCACGGCAAAGACCGCACCGCCGACGGCACCACCGTCGGAACACTCCACTACATGAGCCCCGAACAGATCGTGGGCGCCCGCGACATCGACGGCCGCGCCGACATCTACAGCCTGGGCTGCTCGCTGTACAAATTGTGCACTGGCGACGTCCCCTTTAACGCCTCCACCGAATTCGCGTTGATGATGGCCCAGGTCGAAGCTCCCCCGACACCGCCCTCCGATATCCGCGACGACATCTCGGAGATGCTCGAGCAGATCATTTTACGGGCCCTGGCCAAGGAGCCGGAACACCGCTTCCAGACCATCAAGGAGATGACGTCCCGATTGATGGAACTCGGCGACAACTCCGGCCAGCGCGACACCATCTCCCGTCAGATCCCGGCCCAATTACTCCAGTATGCACTGGAGGCCGACGAGGTCGTCCGCGACCAGACCGACGAGATCCGACTGGCACCGACGACCACCGACCAACATCCCCAGATCGGCGCCGACGACATCGACGAAGCGGCCAGAACCCTGGAGCTGAGCTCGTCGGCGATTCGCGAAATCGAAACCGACCGCCTTCGCGCCCAACGCCGAAAGAGCGGTGAGACCCGATCGCTGCCACAAGTCGACGCCGCCGCCCAGTCCACCGCCGATGCCGACGAGACCGTCGAGCAGATGGCCGTCGACAGAGTCGAAGAGTTGCGCCGCACCGACCGCCAGAGTCTCGACAACCTCAAGAC
>CAYUPT010000584.1:0-2970 GCA_964446725.1 uncultured Bradymonadales bacterium
AGCCCCGCTGCGTCGCGCTACTCCTCGCGGGGCCAGGGGATGTCATCGGCTCCAACGCTCACGTGGTTTTCGAACGCATCCTGCTATCGAGTCGTCGTGGCGCTGGCGTACGCGATGACAGCCCCGCTGCGTCGCGCTACTCCTCGCGGGGCCAGGGGATGTCATCGGCTCCAACGCTCACGTGGTTTTCGAACGCATCCTGCTATCGAGTCGTCGTGGCGCTGGCGTACGCGATGACAGCCCCGCTGCGTCGCGCTACTCCTCGCGGGGCCAGGGGATGTCATCGGCTCCAATTCCGGCGATACTGCCGAAGGCGGGGACGCCTCCGTCTCCACCGTCATTCCGACCAACAGCCTGCGCTTCCAAAAGGCCCCGATATCCCTTGCGCTATCGGGGGATTAGCCTGGCGATCTGCAACAATGATTGCGAGTCCGGCGGTCTTGACCCCGGCTAGCAATACGGGGAGCGTAGCGACCCGTACTTTCACCGCCCCCAGGCTCGACTGGGGGTTTGACCAAGTAGTCTTACTCTCCGATGAGCAAAAGCCCAAATTCAGTATCGCGAATTTCCCGGAGGACTTTTTGGACGGGAGGAATGGCGGTCTCCCGGATATAGTCCGATACCTCAAGTACGGAGAGGAGTTGCTGTAATTTGGCAACCTCGTCGGCTGTCAGGAATCCGATAAGGGGATCGTATCCCGCGAGATTACCGGAGTTGTCGCCGACTTTTTCGAGGAGCTCAATGGTTCGAACCGTGGCGTCGTCGGGCTCTTCGTATTCGAGATCGTAGCGAAGGGCGTCGAATAGGCTGCCAGCCTCGTCTTCTTCCTCGGTGTAGTAGACAGCACCGGGATCGATTCCGTCGATCTCCTGCAGGACTGGACCGGTGATATCGTCGAGTGTCTCGAAGACCGCCCGCGGTTCGTCTCCCGGTTGATGGAGTTCGACAAAGCGTCCGGCGTCGAATGTCGAAATGCTGAACCGGACAGACATCGTTGAGGGCTCCTGGGGTCGTGGTTCTGGGAACTTCGGACTCGATGTATAGCTCGGTTACGGCGAGTGAAGAAGGGGGGTAAGTGGCGAGACAACCGAAAGCGGGGACGCCTCCGTCTCCAGCGCTTATGGTATCGCAACGAGCACCCGTTCGAAATTGGCCTCGCCGTGCGCGTATCGCACCGGGGTGGGAGGTTTTCGGTCGGGCTCCAGTGGGCAGTCCCATTGACGCTCCACCTCGCCGGACTGGAAGCGAAATACGAAACGACCGGAGCGGAAAGCCGCCACACCGGTCAGGGCCTCCCCGATAACCGGCGTAAATTCGGAGAGCGGGTCGACGATGCCATCATCGAGGATATCGGAGCGGAGACTTCCGCCAACATCGCCCTCCCAGATGTCGACCCGTCGATGACACAACCCGCGGTCCTGATCGGCATCGAAGTACAGATGGAACCAACCGTCGTCGTCTCGCTCGGTGGCGACCAGAGTGTAGCCCATCAGTTTGGCTACTTCCGCGGGAGCTTCGTACTCCGGAAAGGCGCCGAAGGGCTGCCACGTCGAGAGTCGGTAATCGCCGATGGGATTGGCGCGTGGGCTCGTCAGGGATCGCCCGTTGTAGCCTTTGGCCCGGCAGGCCTCGGTGAGCATGTCGTTGAGTTCGTCCTCCGATTTGCCGTAAAACGACAGCGGCTTTCCGTTTTTCATTCGCTGTTTATTCAGGTCGTCCATCGCAATCCTCCCCTGCAGCTCCATCACCAACCATCGCCTACTTATAATGAGTGGTCCCCGGATTCTCAAAAAATAGTCGAAGAGGCCAACGTTGAGCGCGCGATCACGGTGATAAAAATACAGGGGCCCGTTCGCCGGTGCGGAATTCGCGTTCGACCATCAAAAACCAGAGTGTGGAGGCGGCGGCGGGGACGGCATAGAAGTCGCCCCGGGAGTCATTGGCGTAGGGAATTCCAGACGGGTGGTCGTCGGCGAGTTGAGCGGCCATCGCCAGGGTGTCGGCGGTGATCTCGGGCCTTCCGAGTCGAAGAGCGGCGAGGCCGACGCCGAGGCTGCCCTCGACGAAGATTAACCGGTCGTCGGGAGCAAGGCCGTCGACTTCGTCGAGGTAGGGAACGAATCCGCCGTCGACGCCGGCTCGTTCCGCCGGAAAATGTTCCAGCGTATAGTCGAGACTGGCCCTCGCAAACTCCGGGCGCTGTATCGATAGCAGCCACAGCGCCCCCCAGCCGCCGGCGGCGTCCAGGGCCCGTCGCCGGTCCAAGTGCTGTGGATTGGCGCCCATGGCAAAGCGGCCTTCGTCGGCGAGCCACAATGTCTCGAGGATGCGCTCTTGGAGCCGGTCGCCGGAGTCGTCGTCAAAGGCTCGAAACATCATGTGGATATCGAGTTGATGCTCGGTGGCCACAAACTCGACGGGGACGCCCAGCGTGCGCTCTCCACTCTCCGGATCTTCGTAGCCCACCCCGGCGGCGTACAATCCGCCGGGCGAGTCATCGGCGCCGTCGATGCGAACTCCGTCGATAAATGCCCGAGCCCGTCGCGCTGCGTCCAGTGCGTCACCGTCACCGCTTTGTTGAGCGTAATAGGCAAGTGCCCAGCCCGCCCAGGCCACGGCGCCGGTGCGCAGGTAGTCGGCGTCGTAAAAGCCTCCCTGTCGGGCCTGGAAGCTAAAGCCCCAGGCGCCGCTCTCCAGTTGCAGGGCCAGTAGCGTCCGGGTCAGTTGACGGGCCGTGTCGTGGTCGCCGCGCCAGGTAAACCACAAAATCGCCAGGGCCTGGTCGTACAGATAGGTGCGCTCGTCGAGGTGCGGTGGGCCGTCGGGATACGAAAGAATTGCCAGAGATGGCTCGCCGTCGTTGTCGAAGTGCTGCAACTGCAGCCATGTCTCGGCGCCGGCGCGCGCGGCTTCGATCTGCCGGCTATCGTGGGAGCTCTGTGCCATGGCGCCTCGAAGCGAGTCGGCGAG
>CAYUPT010000585.1:0-2970 GCA_964446725.1 uncultured Bradymonadales bacterium
CCGGTGGATGTCGTCGATGCAAGTCGAAAGGAGCCGGGGGCCGACCCAGGCATTGCCCAGCCGGCGGCACTCCAGATCGAGAAAGCTCAATTCCGAGATGGGATCGAGAAGCCGCAACCGGCGGTCGAATTCCAGACTGTCGATGACCACCGGCGTCGTTCCGATACAGATATGTTCCGGGCGCAGATCTCCGTGGGCGTCGACCACACATCGGGCGCGGTGCTCGATCAGAGGGCCGTGATCGTCGAGCCAGGTCTCCATAAGCGATGACGCCTCGTCGATCAGCGCGCCGTCCAGGTCGTAGGCCGGGGTCTTGAGGGAGTCGGTTTTGGCGCCGATATCGCGGCGATGGCGCCGTCGATGGTCGCTGCCATCGAGGTCGGCCGAGGTGGCGCCGCGATAAAATTTGCGCAGCCGGGAGGCCAAAGCGTCGATATGCTCCGGAGCAATATCGTCTCGCTCGATGCGCCGGTGGAGCATTTTCGGGGCGGGAAGTCGCTTCATCTCGACGAGCCAGTCGGTGACGGTGCCGCGCTGGCCCCCAGTGTCGATTCGCAGGGCACCGTCATGGTCTCGCAGTGCAACGACAGCGAGATAAATGTCATGGGCCAGCCGGCGATTGAGCCGCAGTTCGCGCTGACAGCCCTCTCTGCGGGCCTCACAACTCCTGTAGTCGAAGTGGGGACTCCCAATTGGCTTCTTGAGCTTGTAGGCCCGGCGATCTGTCAGAAAGACCCAGGCCATATGGGTCTCAATGGAGGTAATGTCCGTTGGATTCGACGGATATGGCTCCGGTGTGCACAGAGCGCGGACCTTGTCGGCGAGCGTCGGGTCCGTGTCGCTGTCGCGAATGTGGAACACAACGGGTCCATCGTCGAGAGAGTGATGCCTGAGACAATGCACGAGGGGGCGGAGCACCGACAAAGGTGCTCGCGATGCGAGCCTCGGCAAGTCCACCGGATTTGGGCGGAGGCGTCATGCGTACAACTTTAAACGCTCGGAACCACCATCACTTCTCTTGAGTGCGAGGGGCATCATGCGCTGTGACGTCTGTGGAAACGACTACGACAAGCCGATGAACGTCGAGTACAACGGCGAGCAATACGTCTTCGACTGCTTTGAGTGTGCGGTCGCCGAACTCGCTCCGACCTGTGCTAACTGTGGAACCCGGGTGATGGGTCACGGAATGGAGGCCGGCGACGAGATGTATTGCAGTGCCCATTGTGCTCGTCAGGAGGGGCACTCATCGATGCGCGACCGCGTCTGATGGCGAGCCCGGCGAATATTTTTTGGGCGAATTGATCAAATTGTGTATAATGCGGCCTATATCCAAATAGTTGTAGCGGCTCCGGTCGTTGAATCGGTAGTTGGAGCCACGCTTTCGGGGGCGGATCGGCGGGGCGGTCATGGAAGTGGAGTGTGGCGATGGCGACGACGCAGTCGGTAGATAGTCGACGCATGTTGTCATTGCCGCGATCTTCTGTTTTGTTGCGCCACGGGTTGGAGCGATGTCGAGCGGTGTTGCACGAATTTTGCATCAGTTTGAATGATGCCCGCCCGGAAACCGTCGGATATCGGGGGCGTTGTCGCTCTGCGCTTCGGTTGTGCATCGGCGACGAAAGCGCGTGTAGCAGGGCGCGAAGAGGGACTGGATTGGGTTGTATGAGTTCATTTTGTGTGGAGCACCGGAGAAGACGCCATGACATCGCTGTCATATGCCACAGAGCGGTATCTCGAGAAGCTCCAGCCGACGTCCTTTGACGACCTCGTCGGTCAGACAAAGTTGACGGCTGCTCTGGAGCGTCTAACGCGGATGGCCCGGCGCGGAGAGCAGCCCTTCCCGCCGCTGCTGCTGCTCGGCGATCGCGGGGTCGGAAAGGGAGCCATAGCCCTGGCGACGGGGTACGAACTGGCCGGCCAGGACCGACACGCCGTTCACCGCATCGACGCCGATGCGCTGTCGGCGATCCACAGCGTCGAGGAGGTGGTCCCCGATCTCGATGACCGCGATATCCTGATTGTGGAATCCGTCGAGCAACTGGAACCGTCAGTGCGCGAATATCTTGTGCGAGCGGCCAGTCAACGGACGCTGAACGTCACTGCCGACGATCCATCACAGCCGACGCCGATGGCCGACGTCGAGCCCTTTACACTGCTGGCGACGGCGACGCCCGATATAAGCGGTGTGGGAACATCGGGATGGAATCCCCTGCGCGTTCGCGACTACAATACCGAGGAGTTGATCGCCATGGCCCACTGGTGCGCTGACCGGCTCAAGATTCAAATGAGCGACAGCGCGGCATTTTTGCTGGCGCGCCACAGCTATGGCTATGCGCGGCTGCTCAGGGAATTGGTGGTGCGAATTTTGCTCCGCAACGTGGAGTCAATGAGCGAACAGGGGCAGTGGTGTATCGAGGACTGGATGGTCGATGAGATATTCGATGCCGACGAGTCGTCGCCATAGCGACGGCCCAGTGGTGGTGGCAGTAAATTGCGACGAATTTCGGAGTATTGAAATGGAGCGACTCGATACCTATTGCCCGGAGCTTTCGAGTGCCGAACGCCGGAGCCTGGAGGTGGCCATTGAACCGGGCAAAGAGCCGCGGTCGCTGGACTTGTTGGAGTCTTTTCCGGATGAAGAATGTGGCCCGACAAAGCGGTGTCGCATCGAGTTGTTGGATACTGACGCTCAGTTTACGCGGGCGATTGTCGACATCGATCTGCAAGCCGGTGACGTTCGCCGCGCCGCCGAAAGTCCCTCGGGGCTGGAATCCGAGCTTCTGTGCGCTGTCGTTACGGGATTGGCGCGTTCGACCGATTGGCTCGAGGAACTGAGGGGCCACGGCGAAGCCTTTGCCCGTGCTCGAGACGCCGAAGGCCGGGATGAGGGACCATCACCGGAGGCCTTTGAGGGGGCCGGGCGCAATGATCGCTGTCCCTGTGGAAGCGGTCAAAAATTCAAGCGGTGCT
>CAYUPT010000586.1:0-2967 GCA_964446725.1 uncultured Bradymonadales bacterium
CATCGATTGGTCAGGGGAGCGGGCGCCCGGCGGGAATATCCGGGGCGCCGCGGATGCCGTTGGGGGAGGTATGCGACGACACCGATGCAAATGTGGGCGACAGGCGTGGTTGGTGGCATTGCTGGCGGTGGGGCTGGCGTTGGGATGCCAGTCCGACCGGACATTGCCGACGACAGAATTGGGCGAGGATTTTGAGAGGCCGACCCAGCGGAGTTCGGCCACCGACGACTGGTTGCCGATTGTCGATGAGGAGCCGCTGCCGGAGGGCGATGTCCGAAATTTGGATAATTGCGCGGAATATCCCTTCGAATCCGTGCCGCGCGGCCCCTGGGAGGCCTACCAAAGCCAGAAGCTGGCCGACGATACGCCGGCCCGCCATCAGACGACGGATCGGGTGGTCAACGTCGGCGACCACATCACCGTCAACGCCCACATGAGATACGACGAAGAGCCGCTCGGCGGGGAGTGGGTGCGGCTGTTTTTCGGCTCCTGCGACGGGTGGTCGATGGAAGGAGTCGACAAGACCGACGACGACGGGATGGTGTCGTTTCGGCTCCGAGAGCGCCGGTCGGTCGGTGTCTACAGCGCGGTATTTCAGGCCGTCGGTGATACGACGACGACGCGGGCACAGGTCTGGGTGCTTCCGGAACCGACGGAGGTCGTCGCCGTGCAGTTGGCCGGCGGAGCCTACGACAGCGGCGGCGAGATCGTGGAAGGCGCCGTGGAGTTGACCCGGTGGCATACCCAGCGCGGTCATCTGGTCGTCTACGTCGACAATGATGACAAACGGGAGAAGCCACTTGTCGAGCGGCGGAAGCAGCTGCGCAGCGATGGGTTTTCGGTCGGCCCCGTCCTGGAGGTCCCGCGCGGCGATGACGGCGTCGGTGAAGCACCGTCGTCGAGCCACCGCGGCTGGGGTGAGGCCGGTCGCCAAAGCGATTCCGGACCGGTTATCGATGTCGAGATCTCGACGTTGTATACCGGCGATGCCGACGGCGCCGCCGCCCTCCGGGCGCGCGGCATTGAGGCCGATGAGGAGATGTATCTCGACGAACTCCAGCCGACCCAGGTCGCCGGCGAAGTCGAAAGCTGGACGCCTGTTCTCGACAGCTCCGACGACTGAGCCCATGGTACTTCCGGTTGAGATCGGTGGCCGCTACGCGATATAGCAGTCATGCGGCGCCGGTCACCGAACTCCAACCTCTTTGGGACGGCCATGGCAGAAGTCGAACGATTGCGAAAGCGCATCGCCTCCGGGATGGGACAGGCCATCGGGGACTTTTCGCTCATCGAAGAGGGCGATCACATTCTGGTCTGCCTATCCGGTGGAAAGGACTCGTACACCTTGCTCGATATGTTGCTGCGCTCGCAGCGCCGGGCGCCCATCGACTTTCAATTGACCGCTTTTCACCTCGACCAGAAACAACCGGGCTATCCAGAGGGCGTACTCCGGGAGTATCTGGAGGATATTGGTGTCACCTTTGAGATCTGCGAGCAGGATACGTACTCCGTCGTCCAGGAGAAATTGCCCGACGACGCCACTCCCTGCTCGCTGTGCAGTCGGATGCGCCGCGGGATTATTTATGGGCGCGCCGAGGCTCACGGGTGCAACAAAATTGCCCTCGGTCACCACCGCGACGACAGTGTGGAGACCCTGCTGTTAAACCTTTTTCACTCCGGTCAGATGCAGGCGATGCCCGCTCGATATACCACGGATGACGGGCGATTCGACGTCATCCGTCCTCTGATTTACGTCGCCGAAGATGAGATTCGAGAGTTTTCGGAGTTGCGCGGATTCCCGATCATTCCCTGCAATCTATGCGGCAGCATTCAGGGCCAGCGCGACTTTGTCGGCGATCTCCTCGATGACTTGGAGGAGAAAATCCCGGATATCCGAAACAGCATCATGGCGGCCACACAGAATGTGCGCGGCAGCCATCTGTTGGATAAATCGCTGTGGAACGAAGCCCACTCCGATAGTGCCGGATCACAGGAGCGAGAAAATCCGCTGTTTTGAGCCCGATATGGGGCGCTGACACCATCCGACGCCGGATTGGGAGCGAATTTGCCCCGGGGCGCGCGGTGTCTCTATTTCGCTCCGGTGCTGTGGTTCGGTGTATCGCGGCCGTTGCCTGTGGTAACAAGCGCTGAGTCGTGATGAAATTCGCGGTGCCGTCGACGCGTTGATGGCTTGGCCGGTTGGCCCGTCGATCGGTAGCATTGATGCGTCGAAACGCCACACGTTTTCGTTGACACTCAATTTTACGGGGCACTCGACCTGCGAAGGCTATCCCCGTCGGGCCCCGCGTTCCAACTGCCGAGGTATCTGATGAAACCGTCTGTATTGATGACGTATCCCCGTCACTTTGCGATCAAGGCCGGGGCCAATCCCCATACTCGCAACGACGATGATTCGCTCAAAGAAGTCGATCCCGAACGGGCCATGGAGCAGTGGAATAACTACGTCGACGCCTTGCTCGACGTCGGTGTCGATGTCTACGTCATTGATGCCGAACCGGAACTCACGGGCATGGTCTTTGCCGCCAACGCCGGCTTTTTGTTGGGCCGAAGAGAGGAGAAACCGGCGTCGCAAAAGACGTTTTTCCCCAGTCACTTCGCCGTCGAGCACCGGATGCCGGAGTCCGAACGCTTCGCCGACTTTATGCATGCCTTCGGCTTCGAGGTCGCCAACTATCCCGAGCAGTGGCGGTGGGAGGGCGAGGCCGATGCCTTTCCCCTGGGCACGGGAGACGACGAGGTCTGGGTTTTTACCCACGGATTTCGAAGCGATGGCGACGTCGGAGACTGGATCGAAAACGGCGTACTCGACCAAAATGTGTTGAGTTTGGAGTTGGCCGACCCCCGATACTACCACGGCGATACGGCGCTATGTGACCTCGGCGGGCCCTGTCTGGCCTACCTCGACGCCTTTGTCGACGAGTCGAAAAAACGCCTCCAGGAGACCCT
>CAYUPT010000587.1:0-2965 GCA_964446725.1 uncultured Bradymonadales bacterium
CGGCACCGAGGCGTGGGCCGGACTCGTGGATTCCGGCGGCATGGTCTCTGTAAACCCGCCGTTCTCCGCCAGGGCCTGAAGTTCGGGGGCCAGCGGTGCCGTATCGGATCCGACCTGATCGCCCTGGTCTCCGTCCTGAAGACCGGCGGCACCGATACCGACGACGTTGTAGCCCAGACTGTCGACATCCCGATCGTCGAATTGTCGATGAATATCGGCATCGGCGACGGCGCTGTTGTCGGCAACAATGGAGCGGCCCAGCGCCAATTCTGTCGCTTGATCGCCGAAAAACTCGATGCCGCCCCCGGTAGCGGCGTTGTTGTCGACAATCGTCGCTCCCGTAATTTGCACATCTCCATCCCAAACACTGATGCCACCTCCGAAATCAGTGGCCTCGTTGTCGACAAACGTCGACTCTGAAATCATCAACTCGGAGCCCGACAGCGCCACCGCTCCACCGTTGCTATTGGTGCTATTGCCGTCGAAAAGGCTGGCCTCGATATCGACGGTCGCCGATGACGACAACGTCGACGCCATCCCGACCGCACCACCACCGATCGAAGAACCGCCCTCGGCAAAATTGTCCCGAAATAAGGCCTCGCGAATATAGACATCGGCGCCGTCGTCGACGACTACAGCGCCTCCCAATCCATCCGATGAATTCTGCTCAAAAACCACCCGTTCGGCGATCATCGACGCCCCACCGCCGACCCGAATCGCGCCGCCGTCACCGGTGGTATCGCCCTGTTGGAGCGTCACTCCCTGAAGCGTCAGCAATGCCGGCGACTCCACGTCGAATATTCGATTTCCATCGGCCTCGATGACCAGCGCTTCGTCGTCATCGATAATTTCCAGATCGGTGTCGACAGCAATGTCGCCGCCGGAGACTGTGATGGTCTCGACACCGTCATCGAAGTGGAGGCTACTTCCACTGGAGACCGACTCCACGGCGTATCGAAGTGAGCCGGGTCCATCGTCCGATTCGCTGGCCACCCGCGTCGCCTCCCCCACCGCAATCGATACCGTCGTCGTATCGTCGCTGGTCACCTCGAAGCTATCGCCGGGCGAAATATCGACCCAGCCATCATTGCCCTGATCGTCGACCGGGACATCGACGATATCGATGTCGTAGTTTCCGGGGACAATATCGGAAAAGCTGTCGTCGCCATCGACGGCCGCTGAGAAGTCTTCCGGGCCGGTTATCGACACCTCGAAATCGGCGCTCCCAAAGGTCTCGACATCGATCTCGAGGTCGCCGGCAATGGCCTCGTACGCCCCGACGACCTGGGTGGTGGACCCACTTTCGACGACCACATCCAGCGGCGAATCATCGACGCGGTAGGTCGCCGGCCCCTGCGTCTGCTCTTCAAATGTCACGGTGTAATCGCCGGGAATAAGCCCGTCGACGGTCGTCTCTTCATCGACATTTTCGGACCCGTCGGGCCCGTCGATCACAGCATTGGGCGCCAGACCGTCGGGCAGGCCGTTGGCCACAATCTCGACGGCCCCGGTGCTCACTTCGTAGTCGACGGAAGCCTGGGTGGTCTCATCGCTGACAATCGTCACCGACCGGTCATCCCCCTGATAGGTCGCCGGACCGTCGGTCACGTCGCCGACCATCAGCTCGTAGTCGCCCGGCTCCAGTGCTGAAACCGATCCGTCGTCGGGCAGCGCTTCGCCGTTGCCGTCGACATCGGCGTACTCGATATTGTGGTTTATGCCCTGAGGAAGCCCCTCGATATCGACGTCCAGCGCTCCGGGATCGACGATATAGGAGACGGTGACCTCTTCGGTCTGCGAACTGGCGACAAAGGCCTCGGTATCGGCCGCTCCATACGTCGTCTCCCCGTCGACGATATCGTCGGCGACCACGGTATACGGCCCCGGCTCCAATTCTTCGACCAGGCCGTCGCCGGGCACCTCCCACAACTGACCGTCTCGAGACACCATCAACGCCGGCTCCAATTCCCCGTCCAACCCCTCGACCTCGACCTGAAGATCACCGGGGATACCCTGGTACGACACGTCAACACCGGCGTCGACGCCCTCCTCGACGTCCACCGTCTGATCGGCGGTTTCGGGCTCGTAGACCGCCTCGTCCCCCACGGATCGGGCATGAATTTCGACGGATCCAACCGGGACATCGTCAACGGTCG
The DNA here is from genome assembly GCA_964446725.1 of uncultured Bradymonadales bacterium. GTDB lineage: Bacteria > Myxococcota_A > Bradymonadia > Bradymonadales > Bradymonadaceae > SLJM01. The sequence continues at coordinate 2,157 of CAYUPT010000587.1, forward strand.
TAGTCTCCGTGACCTCCCTCTCGAATCCATGGCCGCCGGTCAGTGTAATATCGGCCTCCCGGTCTTGCGGAAGCCCATCGACCGTCACCTCCATGCCACCGGTCGGCACCTCGCGACACTCCAGCGACACATTGATTTCGACCGACGCCTCACCGGCTTCAATTTCAACGACGTCGTCGGTCTCGAAGGGCTCGTCGCCACAGGTGGCGACGGCCTCAACATCGACGCGCTGCCCGGCGCCCAGCTCTCTGTCTTCGACGTCGATATCCAGCCAGGATGCGCCGTAGTTGATCGTCATATCGGCCGATGTATCTCCCCTGTTTTCGATTACAAAATCAATGGCTTCGGACTCGCCGACAACCAACTCCCAGTGCAACTGGTCGGCGTCGACAACCTCCATGGTAACGGCCCCATCGGGCGCATCGGCTTCTGCGCAGCCGACGCTGACCAGCAGAACCGCCATCAACACGCTATTTCGGAACCCACCGAATCGTCTCCACATATCGACCGCCTGCCGCTTGCCACATCACCGCCTGGACGATACCTCGCCGGGCTCTTTCGCCAAAGAAGTGACGCTGGCATCCACACCATCATTCGCCTGTCACGATGGTTATCAAAAACACCTCGGACTCTCCATCCCAATCCCCACCGCGATCGACGTCGTTATCCCGGGTCGACATCACCGGACTGCCCCGAAGACTCCGAATCTATGAGCCGGGCAAGCTCCGCCAATTGTCCTTCGCCAAACACCTCAATATCGTTGCGCCGCAACAGCGCCGCCGTCACTCCCATCCCGTCGCGGCGGGTCC
>CAYUPT010000588.1:0-2959 GCA_964446725.1 uncultured Bradymonadales bacterium
GAACACGTCTACGTCAAATTTCCCTTCGCCGAGCTTCCCGATGAGTTGGCCGGCGAGGTCGGCGACCGCGATGTCTTCGTGTTGATCTGGACGACGACGCCCTGGACGCTACCGGCGAATCAGGCCATCGCGCTCAATCCGGGACTGACCTACGAATTGGTCGATGTCGACGGCGATGTGCTCGTCATTGCCGAAGGCCGGCGCGAACATATCTTCGACGACTGCGATATCGAGGACTTCGAGGTCCTCGAGCAATTCAAGGGCCACGAACTGGTCGGCGACTACGGTGCGGAGACAAAACCGAAGGCCGATCATCCCTGGATCGACCAGAAGTCGGTGTTGCTGCCGGCCAATTACGTGACCCTCGAGCAGGGCACGGGATGCGTCCACACGGCTCCGGGACACGGCCAGGAAGACTTCGTGCTCGGCCAGCGCTACGGCCTCGATGTGGTCTGTCCGGTCGACGAAAATGCACTGTTTATCGAGGGCGAAGTCGAGGATTACGGCGGCATGCACGTGCTGACGGCGAATCCGAAGATCGCCGAAAAAATCGACGACCTGGGGCTGTTGCTCAACGAGCCGGGAGAGCGGCTGACCATCGACCGCTATCCCTACGGCTGGAGAAGCAAAAAGCCGGTTATTTTCCGGGCCACCGAACAGTGGTTTGTGGCCATGGAACCGGAGTCGGCGAATAACCCCGACGGCTTTCGACTGCGCGAGGAGGCGCTCGACGAAATCGATCGCGTCCAGTGGGTCCCGGAATGGGGCAAAAACCGCATTCAGAGCATGGTCGAAGACCGGCCGGATTGGTGCATCAGTCGCCAGCGCATCTGGGGCGTACCGATCACCGTATTGTACTGCCGAGATTGCAACGAGGCGCTGGCCAACAAGGAGATCACCGATCACGTCGCTGATCTGGTCGAAGATCACGGCGCCGATGTCTGGTTTGAGCGAGAACCGGGCGATCTGGTTCCCGACGGAACGGTCTGTCCCAGCTGCGGAAGTGATGATTTCCGTAAAGAGCAGGATATTCTCGATGTCTGGTTCGACTCCGGCGTCTCCTGGGCGGCGGTGCTCGATCAGATGCTCGATATCGGCGACCGCGCCGATCTGTATCTGGAGGGGAGCGACCAGCACCGAGGCTGGTTTCAGTCCAGCCTGATGTGCGGCGTCGTCTCCCGCGGCCACAGCCCGTACGAGACCTGTCTGACCCACGGGTTTGTCACCGACGAAAACGGCAAGAAGTACTCGAAGTCATCAAAGAACTTCGAGCCCCCGCAGCAGATGATCGACGAGTACGGCGCCGAAATCCTGCGACTTTGGGTCTCGGCGGTCGACTATCAGGGCGATGTGGCGCTCTCCAACGAGATCATCGGCGGCATCACCGACGCCTATCGAAAAATCCGCAATACCTTCCGGTTTCTGCTCGGTAATATCGGGGATTTCGATCCGGCCGATGCCGTCGAACTCGATGAGCTCGAGGAAATCGATCGCTGGATTCTACACCGCACCTCGGAGGTCGTCGACGATATCGACGAGGGCTATCGAAATTACGAGTTCAAAAAGATCTATCACTCCCTCGTTCAGTTCTGCACCGTCGACCTCTCCAATATCTACATGGATGTCACGAAAGACCGGATGTACTGCGAGGCGCCCGATAGCCGGCGTCGGCGGTCCGGTCAGACGGCGTATTGGTTGATGCTTAGGGCCCTTGCGCGAGCGGTGGCGCCGATCTTGTCGTTTACCTGCGAAGAGGTCTGGGACCATCTGCCCAGTGGTGACGTCGATGACGAGAGTGTCTTTCTGGCCGATTTCCCCGACGAGGCGGCGGCCTGGAATGACGAAGAACTCGGCGAGACCTGGCAGCAATTGCTCGACATCCGCGGCGAAGTTCAGCAGTCTCTGGAGGCCGCACGGGCGCCCGAGGGCGACGAAGAGCCGACCATTGGCAGCAGCCAGGAGGCGGACCTGACAGTGGCCTCACAGGGAGGGGCTCTGGAGCTACTTCGGGAATACGAAGACCAGCTCGAAGCGCTATTCATTGTAAGTGGAGTGGAGGTCGTGGACGGTGAACCCGACGAGGACCGCCGCGTTTCATGCCGCGTCAAATCGGCGAATGCCGAAAAATGTCCGCGCTGCTGGAATTACTGGGTCGAACCGGGTAGCGATCGCGAGATCTGCAATCGCTGCGTCAACGTTGTCGAAGGGTTGAGCGAATGAGTCCGGAGTCCATCAAAAAATACTTGGTTTTCGTCCTTGCCGTGGCGGTCTTTGTGGCCGCCGATCAGTGGACGAAACAATACTCCCAGCAACGGCTGGCGACTCCGGGACTGTCGCATATCGAACTCGATGTCGACGAGCAGCGCCAGGGGATGACCGTCGAGGAGTTTCTCCGAGACGAATTTACCCGCAATACCGATGAAGAGATCTCGCAGATGGCCTCCCGCTCCACCGCGGTGACCGATACCGAAGGTCAGAAGGCACGAGCGGGGACGATACGCCCCGACCGCCAACTGGAGGTCGGCGAGATGGTGGAGGTCGAACACCGAGAGGTGGTGGTCTTCGAGGATTACTGGGACTTTCAGTACACCGTCAATCCGGGGGCGGCCTTCGGGTTGATGGCCGACGCCGACGAGCAGTTCCGCAAGCCATTTTTCATCATCGTCAGTCTTGTGGCGGTGCTGATTATTGTCGGGATTTTGCGCAAGGTGCCATTTCAGCAGCAGATCCTGTTCTGGGGACTGACGCTGATCGCCGCCGGAGCGCTGGGTAATTTCATCGACCGCCTCATGTTCGGTTATGTCATCGATTTCATCGTCTGGAAGTATACCGACGAGTACCGATGGCCGACGTTCAATATTGCCGATGTGCTGATCTGTGTCGGCGTGGGGCTGATGGTCATCGAGATTATTCGCGATGGCATCCGGGAGCACCGCGGAGAGGACGACGAAAAGAGCGT
>CAYUPT010000589.1:0-2952 GCA_964446725.1 uncultured Bradymonadales bacterium
GTCGCGCCGGTCATTGTCCAGAGCATCGGCGAGCAGAAATTCCAGTTTCCGGACTTTGTTGCCGCCGTACAGCGATCCCGTCAGGTCGTCGCGCTTGACCCACAGCCCACCGATCCCAATTTCGGACGCCAGTGCCTCGTAGTTGTCGACAGGTGTCGGGACATCGGCCAATTCGGTGTGTGCTAACGTCCGGGTCTCCGGAAATCGCCGTACCAATTCCAGTTCACTCATCGCTGCTCCGTCGCCGTAGGCGCTGGCAAAGTTGTTGTCACCGTGGTTAACTTGCGAATCGCTATGTCGCCGAATCGCGCCGGCTTCAGGGAGTTAACACGGCCGTCGGCGCCGTGTCATCCCACCCCGATGGTTGTTCGGCGGCACCGGCTGCGAAGACGCACTCGAATCATCCATGATTTATCATTGCAGGGATTGCTATGAGCACCACACGCATTGAGTACGACGCCGATAAGAAGTTGATCAAGGTATACCGCTCATTTTCGGACGCCAAGTCATTGGTTCCAAAGGAGGAACTCAAAAAGTGGACCGACGCCGTCAAGCGAGGCGAGGACGACGACGGACGCGACGTCGACTCCGTTCGCTATGTCTTCGACGACGAGAAGACGGCCAAATACAATCAGCAGTCGGTCGCCTATGCCGGACTCGAGACCTATGTCGAGGTCGGCGGCAAAGAGCGCCAGGTCGGTGACGATCCGGACTTTTCGGTGCGTGAAGACTTCGGCATCGAAGATGCAGACCAATAGCGCCCGCTCCACAATCGGATCTGGGCTCTAGAGCAGTGCTACGACGGTGAGGGTGATGGCGACGATGACCAGTCCGGCAATCACGCCCAGTGCGATGTAGCGGGTGCGAGAGGCGTCGTCGGCGCTCGTCGAAGATGCATTGTGCTCGAGCGCCGGCTGAGGCGCCGATTCGGCAGAGTTCGGGGAGTCACTGACGTCGACTCTCGCCGTCGTCGGCGGATTGGTCGCCGTCTTTGAAGAGACGTCCGCCGCCACCTGCTGGTGTCCGGGGTCGTCGGGGGGCGGGGTGTTGTCGATGATCTGTGTCTTGCCGCCGAAGAGCTCTTCGGGAGAATCGGGTTCATTCGGTGGGGAGGGTTCGGAGGACTCTGCGGTGGCATCGAGATCGACGGAGGCCGTGGGATCGGCGCCGCGCCGGTGCTCGAAAATTTCGGTCTTTTCCTCCGAGAAGTCGGGGGGCTCGTCGGTGGTCCGGGAGGCGGAGCTGGTTTCGGCCGTGGGTTCCGGCTGGGACGGGGCGGAGGATGTGTCGCTCTGGGCCTGACGGACATCGCCGGGGATCTCGTCGACCATCGGTGCTGTGGTCTCCGGGAGCTGGCGACTGGCCTCGGCGAGTGCCGGTTCGTCGACGTCGAAGAGTTCGTCGATGACCGCCGCGGCATCCAGCGGGGTGTAGTCGGGGCTAATATCTGCCAGAGCCGAGGTCAGGGCCCGTTCCATGTGATGTGCCCAGGGGAAGCGGTCGCTGCGCTCGCAGGCCAGAGCGTTGTCGACAATGTCGAGCACCGGCTGCGGGACGTCGTCGCGGCGCTGGCGTACGGGGGTGATGTCGGCCTCCCGTGCTCTTCTCAACATGGTCATCGGGTCTTCGCACTTTTCGTAAAGTGTTCGACCGGTCAGCATTTCGTACAGACAGACGCCGACCGAAAATATGTCGGTTCGTCGATCCAGAGGTTGGTCCCAGGCCTGCTCGGGCGCCATATAGCCGAATTTTCCCTTGATGACGCCGCTCTGTGTCTTCTGGCGAGCATCGGAATTGAACTTCGCGATGCCGAAGTCGATCAATTTGACCTCGCCCATGGTACTGACCAGGACATTCGGTGGGCTGACATCGCGATGGACCAGCTTCAACGGCTGGCCATCGGGGTCGCGGCGGGTATGGGCGAAGTGCAGACCGCGACAGATCTGGCGGGTGACGTAGACGGCGAAATCGACGGGTATTGAGCGACGCAACTCGGAAGCCCGGGACAATACGGAGTGAAGATCGCGGCCGGCGACATACTCCATGACCAAAAACATCTCTCCGTCGACTTCGCCGACGTCGTACAGACTGGCAATATTGTTGTGTCGGAGCCGGGCGACGAGTTGGGCCTCTTCGAGCAGGCGCTGCACGAAGTTTTCGTCGGTGGCCAATTCGGAGTGCAGTACTTTGACGACGCAGGGCTGGACCAGTTCTCCGGTGCGGTGAGCGCGGGCGGCGAATACCTCGGCCATGCCGCCGACGCCCAGTCTCTCCAATAACTGATAGGAGCCGAGTTTGCGTTTCACGGTGGCCTCGGTGGCGTTGATAGACGTTAAGCGCCGGTGTGCCGACGATTAGACTGTCGGGCAACAGTACGTACTGTGTACCGCGTCCTGCGACATCGACCAACCGGCGATCGCAGCAGGTCAACTCGTTGATTTCTGGCAAATTGCGCCGATCTTGACACCGGGATTGAGACAGGACTACCATTTCGCCGTTCACTGCGATGGTATTCGGGTATCGACCACGAGGCTGTCGGAACTCGACGGACCGAATCGTGATCAATTACAATAGCGAGCTTCCAGAGCACACCTCCGGGCCCGATCGCTTTTCAATCCGGCATCGACCTGTGGTGCATTTGCGGGCGAAGCGCCGGGAGTATGCAGTTACTCACAGTTAATCCACGTCACGCAACCAAATAGGACGGCGCCGATGGGAATGGATTTTGAACCGGATAAAGTAGACGTCAACGAAAAGATCGAGGCCTTTATCATCGAATTGGGCTTTCCCTTCGATGAGGTCCAGGACGATCTGTGGGTGATTCACGACGATATCGATTTTATCGAAAATATTGTCGTTTATCACAACAACCCGGTGCTGACCTTTCGCATCAAGTTGATGGAGGCCCCCGAAGAAGCGGTGCGCCCGTCGCTGTACAAGCGCCTCCTGCAG
>CAYUPT010000590.1:0-2950 GCA_964446725.1 uncultured Bradymonadales bacterium
GTCTTTAAGGCACTATATTTCGCCTTTGCGCGGGGTAGCGGCGATGACGGCGACGACCCAACAGGCGGTGAGCCCTCGTTGCGCCCGATTCCGATAACCATGATCATCGCCGCCCTCGGGCTGGCATCGGTGTCGGTGGCACTGGGGCTGTGGTCGGCGATCCCACTGGAAACTATCGATATCGGGTTGCCCTTCGACACCGCCGTCGAAGAGGGAACTGCTGTGGATTGAACGCGGTGAGTTGAAGGGGGGAGGAATGGATACCACATTTTGGTTGCCACTGGCCGTGGTTCTGAGTTCGATGGGGCCGGGACTGCTGATCTTTACGCTCGACGAAGACCAGAAATTCGCCCGCACCGTCCTCAATATCGGTGGCGCCGCACTCAAAATTGCGCTCATCGGGGTCATGCTGCGCGGGGTGTATCTCGGCAGGGAGTACGAGACCCGTCTGGCCCTGATTCCGGGATTCGACTTCGTCCTCGACGGCTCGGCATTGCCGATGTTCTTTGTGAGTCTGTCGGGAGTGCTGTGGCTGATCACGACGATCTACGCCATCGGGTATCTCGATCTGGAGAGTTCGTGGCACCGCAGTCGCTTCTTCGGGTTCTTCAGTATCTGCGTCAGTGCCACCACAGGGATTGCCCTTGCCGGCAACTTCTTTACCTTCATCATTTTCTACGAGTTGCTGACCCTGGCGACGTACCCGCTGGTGGTCCACGAGGGCACTCCAGAGGCGATGTGGGCAGGCAAGATCTATCTGGCGTATACCCTTGTCGGCGGGGCGATGCTGCTGGTCGGCGCCGTGTGGTTGCACGCCGTCGTCGGTCCCTTTGATTTTCAGGAGGGCGGTGTGCTGGCGGCCTTCGATGCCGATCATCGAGCCGTCTTTGTCCCGATCTTCTTGCTGTTGGTCGCCGGTCTGGGCGTCAAGGCGGCGCTGGTTCCTCTCCACAGTTGGCTGCCGATATCGATGGTCGCTCCCGCTCCGGTCAGTGCCTTATTGCACGCCGTGGCGGTCGTCAAAGCCGGCGCCTACGGGATTATTAGGGTTGTCTACGACGTCTTCGGCGTCCACTACGTCGCCGATCTGGGCCTGGGACACGTGCTGGTTGTCGCCGCTACGGTGACCATCATTTACGGGTCTTTGCAGGCATTGTCGCAGGATGTACTCAAGCGCCGGTTGGCATTCTCGACGGTCAGTCAGGTGTCCTACATCGTGCTCGGCGTCGGACTACTCGGTCCCATCGCCGCCGTCGGCGGCATCGTTCACCTCGTCCATCAGGGGCTGATGAAAATCACGTTGTTTTTCTGTGCCGGCAATATTGCCGAGACCCTTGGCGTGCGACGTATCAGCGAGATGGCCGGCGTCGCCGGGCGGATGCCCTGGACGATGGCGGCCTTTGCCATCGCCAGTCTGGGCATGATCGGCGTCCCTCCGCTCGCCGGGTTTATCTCCAAGTGGTACCTGGGGATGGGGGCTGTGGAAGTCGGGCAATTCTGGGTGCTGGGGGTGTTGATGATCAGCAGCGGTCTCAATGCCGCGTATTTTCTGCCCATTTTGTACACGGCGTATTTTGAAGACCGCCAACAGTCCTGGCCGCACGACGAGCGAAGTGGTCTTCTCGAGACTCGGCCCACCTTGCTGTGGTCGACGCTGGCGACGGCGGCACTGGTGGCGATGGTCGGGGTTTTTGCCGCCGCGCCAGTCAGTCCCGTGGAGTGGGTCGAAATCGTGATAGCGCGCATTTATCCAACACCGTAGGGGCGCTCGATGAATCCGGGGGAATTCAGCGCAGCGGCGATGATTGCAGTGGCGTTATTGCCACTGGTCGCCGTTGCTGTGTCCTGGCTCGGGTCGTTGGGACGCCGGGCCTTGCAGCTGGGACCGTTGACGCTGGTTCCGGCGCTGCTGGTGGCGACGTCCGTCGGATTGACACCGACTCGAGAAGTGGAGTGGTTTTTACTCGGCGGCCGAGTCGGGCTGGATACCACGGGCCGTCTTTTTCTCTTCGTGACGTCCGTGGTGTGGCTCATCGCTTCCGTTTTTGCTCACACGACGAGGCTCGAGGGGCGGCGACCGAAGCGGTTTTTTCGATTCTTTTACGCCGCAGCCGCCGGCAATCTCCTGCTTATTTTCGCGGCCGACATGCTGACATTCTTCAGTGGCTTCGCACTGATGAGTTATGCCGGCTATGGGCTGGTAGTCCACAAACAGACTGCGGCGGCCATCGAAGCATCCCGGATCTATCTGGTGCTTGTTGTCATCGGCGAAGTACTCATCGTCGCCGGGGCACTGCTGGCCTGGGGACTCAGTGGAAGTTGGCAGCTGGAAGCGATCCGCAGTGGGCTTGCCGAGGAGAGTCGCCAGGCGACCTGGGCCATCGGCCTGTTATTTCTGGGGTTTGGCGCCAAGGCGTCGCTCATCCCGCTCCATATATGGCTTCCGAAGGCCCATCCGGCGGCTCCCGTCGCCGCCAGTGCCGTCCTGAGTGCAACGATGATCAAGGCCGGCTTGCTCGGATGGCTGCGCTTTATCCCGCTGGAATCGCCGGGCCTGTCCTGGCTGGGCAACTGGGCCTTTGGCGCCGGGCTGGTCGCCGCATTTGCCGGAGTCGCAATCGGCGTTCTCCAGTCCAAACCGAAGACCATTCTGGCCTACTCGAGTATCAGTCAGATGGGCTATATGACGATGCTGGTGGGAATGGGGGCCATGGTGCCCGGGGTCTATCCGGCGGTGTTGATGGCCATTCTCGTCTACGTGTTGCATCACGCCACCTCGAAGGGAGCGCTTTTTCTATCGGTCACCGTCGCCCGCGGAGCGCCGGCAACGCCGTGGTGGAAGTTTTTTGAGGCCATCGGCCTGGTGATCCCGGCGCTGGCCCTGGCGGGAGCGACGCTGACGACCGGGGCGGTCGCCAAGGCCCAGTTGAAGGCGTTGCCCGATATCAGC
>CAYUPT010000591.1:0-2948 GCA_964446725.1 uncultured Bradymonadales bacterium
TGCTCTGGGGAGGAGCGTTGGACGTCAACAATACGCCTCTCCCCAACTCGATTGGCACCCGTACGGGCATAAAGGAGATGTCTGAGCCGCAGGCGAAGACAGAGGGGCGGTTGCGTGAGGCGAGATATCTAGAAAGAAGGCGTGGTGTTGAAGCTGGTCGCTCGCTGTAGACGCCCCTCCGACCGTCGGCTGGAAAGCGCCGACGCCCACCTCCCCGATCGAGACGCCCACTCGCCGCTGGCGAGTCGGCTTCGGGGAGGAGCGTGGTGGCGTCATGGCGGGGAAGGTGATTTGGCGTTGTGCTCCCCCGGCTCCCTCGCAAGCTCGGGTCGCCGGGGACGACGGCAGAACGTCATGAAGATTCGGGTCCTCCCAGGGGATGGTGTAACCGCGGGTTACGGCGTCGGGATAAGCTGGGGCTGAGCCTTCCAGCTGGTGCCGTCGCCGAGTCGGCCGTTGTTGTTGCGGCCCCAGGACCAGCCGACGTCGGTGGAGCGGGTGGCGTGGGTGTGGGCGGTGCCACCTTCCACGGAGGTCCAGTCGGTGGCGCTACCGATCTGTTCGGGGGACGTGACCTGACTGGTCGAATCATTGCCGAGTCGTCCCTCGCCGCCGTGGCCCCAGCACCACAGGGTACCATCGTCTCGCAACCCGCAGGTGTGATTGGCGCCGGCGCCGATCAGGCTCCAGTCGCTGTCGCCTCCGACCTGTTCGGGGGTGTGTTGATCGTCGGTATCGCCCATGCCGAGTTGTCCGTTTCCGCCGACGCCCCAACACCACAGGGTGCCGGACTCGCGGATGGCGCAGGTGTGGGCGTCACCGGTAAAGACGTCGTCCCAGTTGGAGCTGGTGCCGACTTGTTCGGGCGACAACTGCCAGGAGTCGCTGTCGAGCCCCAGTCGCCCGTCGTCGCCGCGGCCCCAGCACCACAGCGTACCGTCGTCGCGGACGCCGCAGGAGTGCCATCCGGCGGAAGCGACGGCCTGCCAGTGGTGGTCATCGACCTGTTCGGGCTCTGTTCGATTTGAGGTGTCGCCCAGGCCGTGGCGTCCCTGTTCGCCGCTTCCCCAGCACCAGAGTGTATCGTCGTCGCGAAGAGCGCAGACGTGGTCATAGCCGGTGCTGACGAATTGCCAGGCGGCGCTGCTTCCGACCTGTTGGGGCTCGTCGTGGTGTTCCGTCGAGTTCTGGCCGAGTTGGCCCCGTGTTCCGCGTCCCCAGCACCACAGGGTGTCGTCGTCGCGAAGTCCGCAACTGTGATCGGTGCCCAGCGAAACCGCCATCCAGTCGGTGTCGCCGCCGACTTGCTGCGGCGATTGGTGGCCGGTGGTATTGCCCAGGCCGAGTCGTCCGTAAAATCCCCCGCCCCAGCACCACAGCGTGCCGTCGTCGCGCACTCCGCAGGTGTGATTTCCGCCGGCGTCGACGTCGGCCCAGTCGGTGTCGACACCGACCTGGGTGGGCTCATTGCGGTTATCGCTGTCACCGACGCCGAGTCGACCAAATTGATTGCCGCCCCAGCACCACAGCGTGCCGTCGGAGGCAATCGAGCAACTGTGGCGTTCTCCGGCCGACGTCACATCCCAGCCGGGCTCGACGACCTGCCAACTCACAGAAGCAGTCTCCTGATTGCCGGCGGCGTCGGTGGCCTCCAGATGAAATTCGTAGTCGCCGATATCGAGGTCGTCGACGACGTGCGTCGATGTGCAGGATTCCCAGTCACCAATGTCGGTGGCGCCCGAGGGAGCCTCGTGATCGAGGGCGCACTCAAAGCTGCAATCCGACTTATTGGTACACTCAAATTCCAGGGCCGCCCAGGTCTCGAAGGTCGTCGCCGGCGGAGCGTCGCTGATGTCGATATTCGGCGTTTCGGTATCGACGGTCCAATCCCACGTCAGCGCCGGTCCCTCGACGTCGGCGGTGCTGACTGCGTAGGCGGAAAAGGTGTAGTCGTCGTCATCGAGATCGGCGAATTCGACGCCGGGTTCACAGGATGATTCCGCACTGATCGTCCCCTGGTCGGAACCGCTGAGTTCGCAGAAAAATGCGCAGTCGTCTTCCGAGCAGCCAAATTCAAAGGTCGCCGACGTCTGATTGGTCGGGTCGTCGGGACCGACCAGATCGACGACCAGCGGCGACTCGGTATCGACGGTCCACTCGTAGTTTGCGGGGTCGCCGGTATTGCCGGCGGCGTCGGTGGCGCGCACCGAAAAGACGTAGTGTCCGTCGTCGAGGTCACCGTAGGAAATATTCGGCTGGCACGATTCGTAGGGATCGTCGTCTAAGCTGCACTCGTAGGAGCAGTCGTCTTTCGAACAGCCAAACTCAAAGGTGGCGTCGGTCTGGCCGGTGACTTCCGGCGGGCCCGTCAGGTCTTCGATGACCGGCGGTTCGGTGTCCACCGTTCAAGTCCAGTTCTCCGGGTCGGAGGTATTGCCGTAGGCATCCTCGGCGACGGCTGTAAATAGATGGGAATCCGATGCCAGGTCGTCGAAGGTCACCGCGGCGTCGCAGTCGTCCATATCGCCGTCGTTGAGACGGCACGAAAACTCGCAGCCATCGTCGCGGTTGCACGACAGCTCAAATTCGGCGCTGGTCTCGTTGGTCAATTCGTCGGGCCCGGACACGATGGTGAGCTCGAGTTCGCTGTCCGGGCCGTCGTTTTGCCCGTCGTTGTCTCCGTTTTCCGCCCCGGTTCCCGGATCTTCGGAGCAGGCTCCGAAGACGAGCAATGTGGCGGCGAGAAGCGCGAGGGCGCTTCGGCGGAAGGTTGGGCTCCAATGCATGGCAGACTCTCAGTGGGAAGGGGGGGCAGACAAATCTCATTTGAGTACGCCATCGATATCGCAAGAGAGCGGGGATTTGTAGTGCCCCCGGTTACGGCGGGATGAGGTTGCTGGCGACGCCCCTCCGACCGTCGGCTGAACAGCGCCGACGCCCACCTCCCC
>CAYUPT010000592.1:0-2946 GCA_964446725.1 uncultured Bradymonadales bacterium
AACCGAGATCAACCTGCCGTTTTTGACCGCCGACGACAGCGGCCCCAAGCACCTCAACCAGAAGCTGACGCGGGCGAAGCTGGAGTCGATGATCGAGTCCATCATCGACAGCACCCTCGAGCCCTGCCGCCAGGCCCTCGACGATATCGACGCCGATCCGTCGGATGTCGACGAAGTGATTCTCGTCGGTGGCTCGACCCGGATCCCGCTGGTCAAAGAGAAGGTCAGCGAATTCTTCGGTCAGCAGCCCAATCAGGGCGTCAATCCCGACGAGGTTGTCGCCAGCGGCGCCGCCGTCCAGGCCGGAGTCCTCTCCGGTGATGTCGGCGACGTCCTGCTTCTCGATGTCACGCCGCTGTCGCTCGGGATTGAGACGCAGGGCGGTGTCATGACCGACCTCATTCCGCGCAACACGACGATTCCGACCAAGAAGAGTGAAATCTTCAGTACCGCCACTGACAATCAGACGTCGGTGACCGTCCACGTCCTTCAGGGCGAGCGGCCGATGGCCGGAGACAACCGGACGCTCGGCAAGTTCAACCTCGATGGCATCCCGCCGGCACCGCGCGGTGTCCCTCAAATCGAGGTGACCTTCGACATTGACGCCAATGGCATTGTCCACGTCTCCGCCAAGGACAAAGCCACCGGCAAAGAGCAGAAGATTCGCATCGAATCCTCCGGTGGACTCGACGAGGAGGAAGTCGAAGAGTTGGTCGAAGAGGCCGAAAAGCACAGCGAGGAAGACGAGAAAAAGCGCGAGCAGGCCGAACTTCGCAACAAAGCGGAGTCGATGGTCCACTCCGCCGAGCAGACCCTCGAAGAGGGCGGCGACAACATTCCCGACGCCCAGAAAGAGGAGCTGACCTCCAAAATCGACGACCTTCGCACCGCCGTCGACGACTATGACTACGACACCATGGAGTCCATCGTCTCCGAGCTCGAGGAGATGATGCACGAAGCCGCACAGAATATGTACGGCGGCGCCGGTGGACCCGGTGGACCCCAGCCCGGAGGACCGGGCGGACCCGGCGGACCTGGTGGACCGCAGCCCGGACCCGGCGGACCGGGCGGACCGCAACCCGGTGGTGCTGCACAGCCGGGAGGCGACCCCTCGGATGACGACGACGATGACGACGATGTCATCGACGCCGAATTTGAAGAGGCCAAGTAACCGGGTGTTGTCGTCGCTGTAGCGACGGCATTCCCACCGGTCTGGGCGCCGGAAGTCTCGTCGATCGAGACTTCCGGCGCCTTTTTTTATTGGAATCTCAGACCCTTCGCTCACTGTTTGTTGTATCGCCTGGGCCTTCCCGGGGTACGACTTCCACCGGGAATCCTCCTGTAGGGATGGAGCTGGCAGGCGGCGTTTGCCCTGTGTCGATGAGCCAGAATGGACTGGTGGAACCGCCAGTGGCGTTCGCTGCCGGAGGCCCGCAGTTCAGAGATTACGGTGTGCATCATCGTTCCATGCTTTGTTTCGGCTCGGTCTGTCGCTATGATTCCCGCTGCTCAATGGGAGTATTCGAGCCGGAGTAGTCAGGAGATTTCCAGATGACCAGCGACAACCATCAACCACCACCGTCGGCGCTGACGGATGCCGACGACGACGCCGGAAGCTCCGACAGTCCTGGGTCCGATGTCGGCTCGCAGGGCTCCAATAAATCTTGGATCGCCGCTGTGGCAGTGGTTGTCATACTCGGCGGCGGGGCTACTGCCTTGACGTTCGGAATCGGCGACAATGCCGATGATGCCGGAGGCGCCGTCGAGGAGTCGGACGACGACGATGTCGGATTTCAGGCCTATCGGGGAACTCCGGAAATCGATGATGAGTCGGAGCCCTACGGTGGTGTAGGGCAATCGGAGACCGACGAAGAGCCGGCGGCTGCCGCGGAGCCGGAACCGGATGACGAACCGGTCTACGAGCCCCCGCTGCCGGGTTCCTCCGATGAGCAGGCGGAAGATGACGATCGCCAGCTCGGTATGGACCGCGATGAAGATCCCCGATATCGGGATGTGGATGTCATCGGCCAGGAGCCAGACGGCGAGAATATTCTCGAAGACCGCAGTGGCGACTCGATCTCCCAGCGCGAGGCACAGGAGCGAATCGAACGGGAACTCGATAGCATCGAAAATGCCGACGAGGACTTCGAGCGCAGACTTCGCCGCCGCGACGCGGAGTTGAACTCACGGGTTCTCCAGCCGCGGCGCGGAGAACAGCCCGATGTGGTTCCCGGTGTCCAGATCAGCGAAGAGATTGAACAGCGGCTCTCCGAGCAATTTTCCTCAGGGCAAACAGCAGAATCGGGAGACGAAGATTAATTCGCCCCCGAATCCAGGTCCATATTGCGGTGTGGCGATCGTCGAATCGATCAATTTGTGGCGATGGCGGAAAAATCGTCATAACGGATTGACAGGGGGCAATAGCTCGTGTACAAAATGCGTCCGCCGCGGAGGGAAACCCCTCGATGAGGCGCCGTTCGCGGGAGTAACTCAGTGGTAGAGTGCGACCTTGCCATGGTCGAAGTCGCGAGTTCGAATCTCGTCTCCCGCTCTTTTAGAAAACCCCGGAATTCCCGGGGTTTTCGCGTTTCTTGAATTAAGAAAAGGGGAACGCCCGTGGTGGAATGGGCAGCGGTCAAGACCGCTGGATTGGCAAATCGCTGCGACCGATAGTCTGGAGCGATAGTCACCAGACATCCAATTCGCGAAATGATTCGAATGTTACGCCGTGGCGATGGGGAAAAGGGGGAGCGCGGAGAGCTTCTCCGCGTTCGGCGTCGAGCGGGCCCCGCAGTCTGGGGTCAGCGAGACGCCGAAAAGCAGCAGTAGCGACGGCTCACAGGGAGCAAGACCCACGCTGCGATCACCTTTCCCGGTGCTGTGAGCGGTGGAAATAGCGTACAGTCACGGCGTCGGGAGGGCTACATTGCGAGTCAGGGGTAAGCC
>CAYUPT010000593.1:0-2094 GCA_964446725.1 uncultured Bradymonadales bacterium
ATTTCGGCCTCCAAGTCCTTCGGCATCGCCGGGGTCGCCCAGATCACCCCCTACGCCGGCTATCAACAGCTGTACACCGTGGCATCGACGCGGGTGCTCAACGCCGTTCCCCAGGATCCGCGTCCACCTCGAACACGGACCTTTAGCTACGAGGATGGCGACACCGGTCAGGACCGCGAATACGAAGCTCAGTTCGCTCCGGAATATGTCTTCGGCAACCGGGTCCACCGCGCCGATCGCTTCTTTGGGGGCCTTCGGTTCAAGACATGGATTATGAGCTTTACCGCCGAGGCCATCGTCGGTGGAACTGTCCAGCAGATCACGCTCGCCGGCGGCATCGACTTTTGATATGTCGTCTGCCGACGCCAGTGGTTCAACGACCGTTCGGAACGTTCGGACCGCAGTGACACGTATCTAACGCGGCGGAATGCATGTCGAGGACTATCAAGCGCTATTCCAATCGAAAGCTCTACGACACGGAGTCCAGCACCTATGTGACGCTCGAAGACGTCGAGCAGATGGTGCGCGACGGCGAAGACGTTCAAATCATCGACAACGCGAGCGGCGATGATATCACCAGTGCGACGCTGACCCATATCGTGCTGGAACAACAAAAGATCAATCCGTCGTTTCCGGTTTCCGTACTGCGCGGGATTATCCAGTCTGGCGAGGACTTTTTTACCCGGCTGCAGTGGCCGGTGACGCAGGTGCGCCAGGAATTTCGGCGCCGTGCCGAGACATTGGAGGAGCGGGCGCGAGCCATCTACGAATTCATCGAGCAGACGCGTCAATCCCTCGAACAGATGCAGGATAATCTCGATGAGCGCTTTCGCGACACCGTCGATCAGCTGACACACGTCCCCGAGATGCGTCGCGAGCTTCAGGAGCTTCGCAATACCATCGACGAACTCGAGGCCCGTCTCGACGGACTCGACGACGATCTATCCGACGACGCCGACGAGTGAGATAGGGAAATTGTGAGAGTTTCCCGGGGCCAATTGTGGAGTGCCGAAAGTGCGGCGCGGTTTCGGAGTGTTGCCAATCGTATCACCGCAGATCTTGGAAAACATCCTGAGCAGGTGTAGAGTCGACTCGATCCTTTCGCGGTCAATTCCTGGTGCCGAGGTCCCATCATGATCATTCGCTGCCCCGAGTGTTCAACCGGATTCAAACTCCCCGACGAGCGCGTAACGTCGGAGGGAACCAAACTCAAATGCTCGAAATGCGAGCATATCTTCCGGGTCCGCGACGGTGGCCAGGGCGAGCCTGAGATCTTTTACAAACAGCGGGATCGGGAAAAGAACAAACAGCAATCCGAAGGCAATGACAGCAGTCCGTTTCCCAATGCCGGGATGGATCTGAAGCCGAAAAAGAAGAGTGCCTTTGGTGACCTGGGAGCCGACGAAGATGAGATGGAGGCCTTTCAGTCCGCCTTCGATAAAGAGGAGACCGGGGCCGGCCAGGACGTCGATTCGACGGCATCGTCATCGGATTCGTTGGAGCCCGATTCGACGGGATCGGACGCAGGCCAGGCGGTGGCGGCCAACGTCGAGGGAGCTTCCAGTTCTGGCGGAGCGACGGAGGCGCCGAGCCTCGATACCGGTTCCAGTGGGGCCTTTGGAGATCCTCAGGATCATGTGGACCCGTCATTTGGCGAGGGCGGGGCTTATTTTGACCCCGAAGAGGGCAAAGTCGACGAGTCGACCAATTCGGCCAGTTCCGCCAAAGCTCCGGGTTCGGCAGATGCCGGAGGGCCACCAAATGCCGCTGGGCCGCCGGCCGGGGCCAGTGGCCCGCCGCCGACCGCTCAGCCCACGAGTCCGTCCAAGGGGCCACCGAGCAATGCCTCGGCCGGACCCGCTGCAGCCCCCACCGGACAGAGCTCGTCAGGACCCACAGGACCGAGCTCAGGCGGGGCGGAACAGGTCTCGGAGGCGTCGTCGTCAGCCCAGTGGGATGAAGAGGATTTCGAACCCCACAACATCGGTGGTAGTGCCGGCCAGAAATTCGTCACATTTCTGTTGCTGCTGAGTTTCGTCGTCATGGGATTTGTCGGGGTCGTCGCCTATCTCAACGAGGGATTCAGCGACGGTC
>CAYUPT010000593.1:2104-2945 GCA_964446725.1 uncultured Bradymonadales bacterium
CATGCCGCACCGGAAATGATCGAAGTCGCCTTCGCTGACGGCGAGTATGAACCCCGGCCGGAGTGGGGTGTCGGCGGGCCGCCAACCCAGGTTGTTCAACCCTCTGAGCCGGTGGAAGTCGAAGGGGTTCACGCCGAACTGGTCTCGGTCGGAGGAGATGATATCTTCGTCGTCCAGGGAATGGTTCGAAACCACGACGACCAGCGCGTCGATAACATTGAGTTGCGGGCCATGATCATGACTCCCGAGGAGCGCACCATGAGTGAGGTGCGGGCGCCGATGCGCGGCGAGGACGTGAGTATCGGTCAATTTCGCCAACTTCAGTCAACAGCCGATATCGACGGATTGTTCTCCGGCACTTCCGGTGAGCTTGAGCCCGGAGAAGTACGAAGGTTTACGATGGTTTTCGATGACGTTCCGGAGCGCGTGCGTCAGGGCGAACACTTTACCTATCGCGTCGAAATTGCCGACAAACAGCAGGGCTGAGTTTTTTCTTCGCGTCGGGCTTCCATCGACGCCCGGGCGGCACATAGCGCACAACACTTTATGGACGAATCGGAAGACAGCCTAAATTCCAGAGAGGACTCCGCCGACGACAGCTCCGGCGGTAACCAACGATTCGATCCGGAGAACTCAGTCCCCGATCCCCTGTACCGCACCTACCGAGGTCTCCTCGACAAGGTGGTCGGTCTCCCGGAATTGCCGATGCAGGCTGCCGTCGTCGAACGGGTGCTCGGCGAGCTGGAGATAGAACGACGGTTGTGGTGTCTCGATCAGATCTTGCGAGGGGCCCTGTGGGGGCATCGAGGAGGCATGGAAACGATGATGGCCACCGTCTGGT
>CAYUPT010000594.1:0-2945 GCA_964446725.1 uncultured Bradymonadales bacterium
AAGCTCGTCGATGACAAAAACATCGGGGTATTTTTCGATGCTCGGATCGTCGTGCTCGCCGGCTTCAATATGAATGCAATCGGCCGGACAGATCGTCGAGCAACACATGCAGGCCACACATCGGACCTGGCCGTCTTCGCGCAGCATCAATCGGTGGAGGCCGCGAAATCGCTCCGGATAATAGTCCGTGCCCTCATCGGGGTAGTCGCGGGTGACAATGGTGCGCTTCGACTTGTTGGGACTGATATTGTTGAAAAAGTGCTTGGCGGTCACCGACAGCCCGCGGAGGATCTCCGGGATATAGGATTTCTCCCAGAGCCCCTGCTTGAGCCGATCGACTTTTGTGACATTGACTTCGCCCATGATGAACCTCCGTAAAATCTATATGAACCCCGCCGGCGCCCAAAATACGGCGCCGGCCGGCGGCAGTGTCGTTGGTCCTGCGTTACAGGATGGTAATAACAAGTGCGGTGACAAAAAGATTCGCAATCGCCAGGGGGAGCAGAATCTGCCATCCCAGTGTCATGACCTGGTCGTAGCGGAATCGAGGCAGCGTCCATCGCATCATGAATTGCAGCCAAACCAGGACCAGAATCTTAAAGACCATGGCGCCGATTCGAAGGAAGATCGAAATCCAGTACCAGACCTCTTCGCCAAAGGGCACCCAGTGTCCGCCGAAGATGCGAATGCCGTCGGCGTACACAAACGGGAATTGCCAGCCGCCGAGAAAGACCACCGTGATGAGGGCGGCAATAAAGACGGTCGCCGCGTACTCCGCCAGTTGCATCATGGCGAACTTCATCGACGAGTATTCCGTGATGTAACCGGCGACAATCTCCGATTCGCCCTCCGGCAAGTCAAAGGGAGCGCGTTTGGTCTCGGCGAGGCCGGCGAGCAAAAACAGGAAGAAGGCCACGGGCTGGATGACCACACCCCACATCGGCAGCCAGTCACCGATGAGGTGGCCCTGCATTCGAATCATCTCGTTGATGTTGAGCGTGCCGTAGAGCATGAGCACACCGGCAAGGCTGAGGCCCATGGCGACTTCGTACGAAATCATCTGAGCCGTGGAGCGAAGCCCGCCGAGGAGACTGAATTTGGAGTTCGACGCCCAGCCCGCAATGGCCGCGCCGTAGACGGAGACCGCTGCGATGGCAAAGGCGAAGAGGACCCCGGAATTCATGTGCATAATCGAGAAGTAATTTTTCCACTCCCCGCCGGTACACACCTCGGTGTAGTGGGTGACTCCGGAACCGTCACCGGGAATCAGTGTCTGGACCGTGCCCGTGCAGTAGTGGTCCATAAAGGGAATGACCGACCAGCCGATAAGGGCCGGCATAAACACCAGCGCCGGGGCGATGGTGTGCAAAAACTTGTTGGAGTTCGCCGGGACGATGTTCTCCTTGAGGAGCATCTTGATCCCGTCGGCGATAAAGTGGGGCAGCCCAAAGAGGCTCTGCCCGAAAAACGTCGCCTGACTGGGCCCGACGCGGTTTTGAATCTTCGCCGACTGCTTGCGGTCGCCCAAGAGGGTCAACAGACTCGCCACGCCCATGACGAAGACGAATACGATGACAATGATTTTTGCCAGGCTGATGAGTATTTCGGCCATGAATCCATCCTCTCTAAAACACGGACCCGATCCCGAAAAATAACGCGGGGAGCGGGGAATACTTCAGGTTATTCGGCCGGGGTCTGGGCCGCTTCGTCGTCTTGTTCGGCGCCGGAGGAAGTATCGAACATCTCCTCCTGAATCTGGTCGATGAACGTATAGCCCATATCGGTGTCCATCGCACGGGCGAAGCGCATGAAGATGCGCCAGTGCGGCTGGGAGTCGCCGTGGGGCTCAAAGGCCTGCTCGAAGGGCTGGGCAATCCCGTCGAAGTTGACGAAGGTGCCCTCGGTTTCGGCGTGCGAGCAGGCGGGTACGGCCAGATGGGCCTTGGAGGCGAGCCGGCCGTGGTGTTGGGACTGAAGTACGAAGAGGTCCAGATGGTCGACGGCGTCGACGAATCGGTCCACCGTTTCGTCGTCGACCGGAAGCTGGGTCTCCATCATGTACAGGTTGTTGATGTCGCCGGCCTCGATGGCCTCGATGAGGCCGTCGATATCGCCGAAGTTATCGACGCCGCCGAAGACCGCCGAGAGCCCCTGGCGATTGGGGTTTTTGTCGGCTTTAATAAGGAAGTCATCCTCGTAGCCGTCGGGCTTGCCGCCGAGGTACAGATTGTCGCAGTCCAGGACCTCGTCGCTAAAGCGCTTGGCCAGATAGAGATCTTCGCAGCTGGCCTGGGGGCTCAAGACAATGCCAAATGACGAGGGGCCGTCGTCGTCGAGGGCGTCCTGGAGCTTGTCGCTGGCAGCCTCGGTGATGCCGTGCCAGTTGACACGTGCGCCGTTGTTCATCGGGTGGAGGAGCCGGTCTTCGTGGACCTCTTTGTAGGTCAGTCGGCCCTCGTCGCACATCCAGTAGTCGTTGACTTCCGGGTTGTAGCGCGGTCGGTAGCGTTGGATTTCGTTGCGGAAGTGCTCGAGGTGGATGTTGCACCCATTGGAGCATCCGGTGCAGACGCTGTCGGTCGACGACAACAGCCAGACGCGGCACTTGAAGCGAAAGTCGCGCTGGGTCAAAGCGCCCACCGGGCAGATATCGACGGTGCACACCGAGTAGTTATTGTCGAGTTCCTCGCCGGGAAAGGCGCGGATTTCGGCGGAGTCACCGCGCTGGACGAGGCGCAGTTCATTGGTGCCGGTGATCTCGTCGCAAAAGCGGATGCACCGCGTACACAGAATGCAGCGCTCGCCGTCGTAGACGACTTCCGGACCGATGGGGAAGGCCTTGACCTTCTGGTTTTTCTCGGAGCGAAGACGCGATTCCTGCGCGTCGTACGCCATGTAGTAGTCCTGGAGTTTGCACTCGCCGGCCTGGTCGCAGATCGCGCAGT
>CAYUPT010000595.1:0-2944 GCA_964446725.1 uncultured Bradymonadales bacterium
TCCTCGCGCACCGAGCGGTCATCGATCAAGCCCAGACGAGCCAGGGTCTTGATGCCGATATAGTGGGTCAGCCCCTCTTTGAACCACCGGGTGTCGTCTTCGGCGTCGGCGTCCGGGACCAGGCGGTGGCCGTTCCACATATGAAAGGCCTCGTGGGCCAGCAAAATGAGCAGGGCGTCGTCCATTTCGTGATCGGCGGGAACTTCCAGGACGAAGCCGCCGCGCCGGCCGGTGCCACGCAGACCGTCGTCGGAGGTGGTGACCAGGGCCGACAACTGGTTGTAGTGGCCGAATCGGTCCAGGTAGGCGCGGGCCAATTCGGCGGTGGCGCTGTGGAGGCGGTGGCCCGGAAACTCGAAGTCGGCGGTCAGGGTCATGCGAAGGGCGGCGTCGGACCAGGTCGTCTCGTATTGCGTCCAGGAGGCGCCGGCGGCCACGAATGCATCGCGCAACTCCCGGATGTCTTCGGCCACAAATCCGGCCGTGTTTCGATCACCGCGATTTTGACCTCGCCGTTCGGCCGGCCAGGTCGCCGACAGTGTCCAGTCCGGCGGAGCGTGGAGTTCGACGGGGATATCGCGGAGTTGACCGGCGAGCCCGGAACTGGGCAAGACGAAAATGGTCGGTCCGTAGGCAAATAGACCACTGTCGTCGTGCCAGGGGGCAAAGCGGTGGGAGCGGTGGTCGCGAGCTTCGGTGCTGACGCGATAGGACAATTCGAGCCAGTCGTCGCCGTCGGTATCGATGTCGATGCGCCCACTGTCGGCATCGACGGAAATCGGCAGTGCGTCGGCGGCATGGGAGCCGACGGCTTCTTCGATGGTGATGCGTCGGTCGTGCTCGTCGTCGCCGGCCCAGGGACCGGGCATAAAGAAGGTGGCCGTCGACGGCGGTTCGAGCAGGCGGATGCGGATGCTCAATCCGTCGTCGAGGATTTCAATGCGATACCAGATGGCGCCGTGTCGCGGCGGCGGTGAATCGGTGGTCTCTGGGTTGTCGCCGGGGTGGCCGACGAATTCGTCGTCGCCTACGGTGGCCGTCGGCGGCGAGCTGCAGCTCGTCAGGGCCGGCACAGAGGCAACGACAATCCACAACCCGAGCAACAAAACGGAACACAGGGCCGCTTGTCCGGGTCGACGAACCGTGCTTATATAACGCGTCGACGCGGCCGGGGTCGAAGCTGGCGCAATGCGCCCGGCGAAATCGATCGGCCAGCACCCGATGACCATCATGAATGTGGTCAGACGTTTCAAGACCGCGCCGTCAGCAACCAGGAAGAGCGATTCAATAGCGACCGTGATCGGAGCCTCAGGGGACGATGTACCATATACTGATTGTAGATGAAGAGGAACATCTGCTGTGGGCACTGGAACGGAATTTGTTCCCGGAGCGCAGCGACGTCGAAGTCCATACGGCGGGAACCGGCGAAGAGGGACTCCAGATTCTGGAGGAGGAGTCCATCGATCTGCTGATATCCGATATCAAAATGCCGGGCGATATCGACGGGTTTCAGCTTATTTTGCGGGCCAAGGAGATGGTGCCCGATGCGCGGGTGATGATCATCACCGCCTTTGGTACCCATCGAATCCAGAACTTTGCCGAGCGCATCGGCATCTCCCACTACATCGAAAAACCGTTTACCGTCGACGAGCTGCGCAACGCCGTGTTGGAGGTCCTGGACGAAAAAGAGGGGTTTCAGGGCGTCCTGTCGGATCTGGAGTTGACGGATATCATTCAGATGCTGTGCCTGGCCAAGCGCACGGCACTGCTGCATCTAAAGCACCGCGATCGCAGAGGACGCATTGTCTTTGATGCCGGCGATGTGGTGCACGCTGAATTCGACGGAGAGGTGGGGCCGGAGGCGGTCTACGAGATGCTCAACCTGCGCCAGGGCGACATCTTTATGCAGTCCGATTTCGAGCCCGTGGAACGCACCATCGATATGGGCTGGCAGGATCTGTTGTTGGAAGCCGTCAAGCGCACCGACGAAAAGCGCATGGAAGAACAGCGCGAAAAGACGCGTCGCGAGATGGGCTCCGGGGCCGGTCCGCGACTCGACGGCGGTGAAAGTGACGGCGAGGCGGCGTCGGAGGCCGACGACGATGACTCGGCGACGCGCACCAAGACGCCGATGGGCATGGGGGCGCCGACGATGGATGCCGGCGAGGACTCCGGTGCGACGATGGGCGACGAGGCCAGCGGAGCGATGCTCTTTTCAGAAGAGGAGCTCGAGGAGATCAATCAGGCCAGCGAAGCGGCGGTCATCGAAGAGGGCGAAGACCGGGCCGACGAAGGAGATGACCAAGACGACGAATTGTCGGGAAGCGAAGCCTTCGACGATGCCGACACCTCTGTTGCGACCGAGGCGCCGGAGGAGCCGGAGGCCGACGAATCGACCTCGGACAGCGAAATCGCCCCCTTCGGGAGCGGAGACGACGGCGACGAGCCGTGGCCACCGCCGACAGTCGATCAGCAGCTGGAAGGGCCGCCGGAATCCGGTGACAACGCGTCCGAACCGCCGCAGCAACAACAGGCGCAGCAACAACAGCCGCAGCAGGCCGAAGAACTCGTGGACGAGCCGGGCGACGGCCAGGATGACTGGGCGTCGGCCAGTAGCTCCGGACAGTGGGCAACGCCCTCCGACCAGCAAAACGGGGCCTTTGCTCGCGGCGGCAATTTTGGAGACGACGGGCCGTCGAATGCGGACTCCGATGTCGACAATCGCGACTCGCTGGGAGCCGACGGAGAGGCCCGCCCGCCGGTCGATGAGCGCGGTCCCTTTGCCTCTGCCGATCGGCGCTCGAATAACGACAGCGGCACGCCATTTACCCAGACCACGGAAGCCGTCGGTGACGACAGCGGCACCATGTCGCGCTCCGAACCCTCGGAGCCGCCCGAAGAGCGTCGGCGCTCGGAGACGTCGCCGGGGATGTCCACAGTCGAC
>CAYUPT010000596.1:0-2944 GCA_964446725.1 uncultured Bradymonadales bacterium
GAGCAACCACATTGCCGTTGCGCCGAATAACAGATTCATCGCCAGCAGCAGTATCAAGCCGTGTTCCCAGGGAACATCGCTGACGCCGACCATCCCCTCGCGCACTCCGTTGACCATATACAGCACCGGATTAAACAGCGACACCGTATCCCAGGGCTCGGGCAGCATCTCGATCGAATAAAAGACGCCGCCCAGAAAGGTCAGTGGCGTGATCAGGAAATTGGGCAGTAGATTGATGTGGTCGAAATCCTCGCCGACAATCGCGATATTGAGGCCGATAAACGCAAAGGCCGAGGCCGTCAGCACCATAAACATCAGTGCCATCGGCACGTTGTGCAGCCCTTGAGCGCCCATCAAAAGTGCCACCGCCCAGATGATCCCGCCGATGAGCATCGCCCGCACCACGGCCGCCGAGATATAGGCCGCCGCAAATTGGGTATAGGTCAGCGGCGTCACCAACAGGTCGACAATCGTCCCGTGGATCTTGGCAATGAATAATGAGAATGCGGAGTTGATGTAGGCGTTCGTCGTCAGCGCCAGCATGACCAGCCCCGGCACCAGAAAGTCGACGTACATCACACCGTCCACTTCCTGGAGGCGATCGCCGAGCGAATAGCCGAAGACCAGAAAGTACAGCATCGTCGTCACCACTGGACTGACGACGGTCTGCCAGGCGATCTTGGCGAATCGAAGCACCTCTTTATAAAAGAGCGTCCAGGGACCGGTGATATTTCGGCGTTGGGCCTCCTCCACCAGTTGACCGATGCGGCGTCGAGCCGCGTCTTCGGCATCTGGTGGCGGAGCTCCGTCGAGGCGCGAATTGTCGTGTCGTGAGGAACTCACCGCCGGTTTCCTTCGTCGTTGCGTTCAGTGTCTTCTTCGAGCACAGTCCGAAAAATCTCTTCCAGCGAGCTGCGCCCTCCTTCAATGCTCCGGATCGTCGCCTCGCCGCGATGGAGTGCCTTCATCAATTGGTCCACATCGGAGCCGGAGCCCGAGCCGGTATCATCCTGACCACCGTAGTGCAGGCGCAGCACATGGTCGTCGACGACCTCCAGCTCCAGACTTTCGAGCTCGTCGCACCAGCGCGCGGCGTCGGGCCGACTCAACTCGACCTCCAGGC
Source organism: uncultured Bradymonadales bacterium (assembly GCA_964446725.1). Lineage (GTDB taxonomy): Bacteria > Myxococcota_A > Bradymonadia > Bradymonadales > Bradymonadaceae > SLJM01. The sequence goes on from CAYUPT010000596.1 coordinate 1,124, forward strand.
GTCGATGGCCGAATTCCTCCATCAGCGACTCCCGGGCATCGACGCGGACCAATCGCCCCCGGTTTAAAATCCCGATCCGATCGGCCAACTCCTCGGCCTCTTCGAGATAGTGGGTCGTCAACACAATGGTCATGCCCTGATCTCGAAGCCGGCGCACGTACTTCCACAGCTCGTCTCGAAGGCCGACATCGACGCCGGCCGTCGGTTCATCCAGAAATAATAGCACCGGGTCGTGGACCAGTGCCTTACAGATCATCAATCGCCGCTTCATACCCCCCGAAAGCCAGCGGGTATTGGCGTCTTCCTTCTCGAGAAGATCGAATTGCTCGAGCAACTCGTCGATCTCGTCTTTCGACGGCCGTTCCCCGAAATAGCCGGCCTGGAATTCCAGGACCTGACGGACATTGAAGAAGGCGTCGTAGTTCAATTCCTGGGGCACCAGGCCGATGAGGCGGCGTGTCAGTCGGTAGTCGTCGACCACATCGAACCCGGCGACGTCGATGGAGCCCGAAAAGGCGCTGATCAATCCCGTAATGCACCCGATCAGCGTCGTCTTGCCCGCCCCGTTTGGACCGAGCAGCGCAAAGATCTCACCGGGGCGAATCTCGAGATCGACGTCATCGACGGCCTTGAGATCGCCGTATTGCTTTGTCACCGACGAAATTTCTACCAGCGCATCACGCTGAAAATTCTCAACCATAGCGGTCCCAGTCCTGCGATCCTGTATATCCTGCGCACTCAACGGCGCGGAGACCATGCCAGAGCGATCGCAATGTCACAACCACCTGCCGGACGCCGCGGTGCAATTTCAAGGCCCTGGAATGGAGCGCGAAATTGACAGAATGGAAAATTCATTGGTAACTTGTTGCAAAAGAATTTGCATCCCCACATCATCGACAAGACAATGTCTTGCAACTGACACGACGAAGCCTCCAGCGCCACCATCACTTTCGGCGGTGTCCTCGAGTGCGAAACTTCTTCTGAGACTGGCTCGGCTTATGTCCAAAGAACGTATCGGCGAACTCCTGGTCCGTGAAAATCTCATCTCTCCAACCCAGCTCAAGAAGGCTCGCGATCGCTCCAAGCGCGACGGCAGCCGACTGGGCGCGGAATTGACCCGTCTGGGGTATGTCGAAGAGGGAGACCTGACCTCGTTTTTAAGCCGTCACTACGGCGTTCCCTCCGTCGAATTATCCGAGATCGACATCCCGGAAAAGGTGATCAACCTCATTCCCGAGGAAGTGGCCAATCGACACCAGTGCATTCCGGTCAACCGCTCCGGTTCGACACTGGTCATTGCCATGGCCGATCCGTCGAATATCTACGCCATCGACGACCTCAAATTCATGACGGGCTACGAAATCGAGCCCGTCGTCGCCAGTGAGACGGCACTCGAAGAAGCCATTGCCCAGTACTACGCCGGCAGCGGTGATGACGGCGGTGACGCCGGACCGGACATCGACTACGACGATATCCTCGACGAAATGGAACTCGGCGAAGATGTCGACTACGTCGAGGAAGATGAAGGCGTCGATGTCAACGATCTGGCACAGGCCTCCGAGGATGCCCCGGTCGTCCGGTTGGTCAATCACATTCTGGTCGACGCCATCAAAAAAGGGGCCTCCGATATCCATATCGAGCCCTACGAAAAGGAGTTTCGAGTCCGATTTCGAATCGACGGCGTCCTCAGCGAAGCGATGCGTCCTCCCCTCAAACTCAAGGACGCCATCTCGTCGCGCATCAAGATTATGTCGGGCCTCGACATCGCCGAACGCCGCCTTCCTCAGGACGGTCGCATCAAGCTGAAGATGGGCCGCAACA
>CAYUPT010000597.1:0-2942 GCA_964446725.1 uncultured Bradymonadales bacterium
GGACAAATCAGCCGGCGAATGCCGATGGGAGACTTTTTGACCGCTTCTAACCTGAATTGACACAAGCTCCGCGCCCTATCTACCATCGCCGCTCAATTGCCCTCGCGACGGAGCGAATTTGTGAAACAGTGGTCCGACATTCTCGGTCATCAGCGGGTTCTCGACGTGTTGACCCGTGCCATCGACTCCCAGCGTCTCCACCACGCCTACCTCTTTACCGGCCCGCCGGGGGTCGGCAAATTCACCGTCGCCCGGGCCCTGGCGTCGGTGCTCAACTGCGAGCGCCGTCCCGAAGACCAATTTGCCCCCGATTGCGGTGAGTGCTCGACCTGTCGGCGCATCGCCGACAACCAGCACCCCGATGTCTATGTCATCGAACCGCCCAATCGGGTCATCAAAATCGAGCAAATCCGCGACATCCAGAGCAGTTCGTCGTCCACGCCCTACGAGGCCCGGTTTCGCGTCATCATCATCAATGACGCCCACGCCATGAGCGAGGAGGCCGCCAATGCCCTGCTCAAAACGCTCGAGGAGCCGCCGGATCGGATGCTCCTCTTTTTGATCACCGATCGTCCCCACAGGCTACTGGACACCACGGTCAGCCGATGTCAGCGAATGCGCTTTGGTTCGCTGGACGAAGACGTCGTCGCCGACGCTCTGCGCGACGTCTACCGCGATCGCGATGACGACGCCGTCGACGACCAGCTCCTCTCGATCGCCGCCGGCTACGGCGAGGGCAGTCTGGGGCGCTCACTGGCCATGGTCGAATCGGGCATGCTCGCCGAGCGCGACGAGTTCTTGAACCGCGTCTTCGACGTCGACTCCCGCTCGCAGTGCCAGTGGCTCGATGTGGCCGACGACATCGGCGACGATTCCGACACACTGGAACAACGCATCGACGTGCTGACCGTCTTTTTTCGCGACCTGATGCTCTTTAAGCGCGCCGAACCCAACCGCATCGTCAACACCGACCTGCGCGGTCTGGTCGAAGCTCAGGCCCCCCGATTTTCCATCGACGCCATTCTGGCAATGCTCGACGCCCTGATGTCGGCCCGCTATCGTTTGCGCGGTCATGTCAACTCCACGCTGGTCGCCGAAGACCTGGTCGACCGACTCCGCAACCCCGACACCCGAGCCCTGGCGGCTCCGGCTTGAGCCCCCATCGACGATGGCAAATTCACTGTACAATCCCGAGCGCGACGACGGCGATGTCTTCGATGGCAACCGGCGGCTGCTCGATATCGTCGAGGTCCGATACCGCGACGAACACACCCGTCGCCGGGCCAACGCTCGACAACTCCAGGCTGCGCCGGGCGACCGCGTCGTCGTCGATGCCAAATTCGGACCGACGATCGCCGAAGTCCTCACCGACGTCGAACGCCAATTCGTCGACGGCGAAGCACTGCCCGAGGTGTTGCGCCGGGCCACGGAAGCCGATCTGGAACAGCTCGACGAGATCGACGAGCGCGAACAGGAGGCCTACAAATTTGCGCTGGAGCGCATTCGCGACCGCCAGCTCGAGATGAAACTCATCCGCACCCAGTACATCCACGACGGATCGCGGCTCGTCTTTTATTTTAGCGCCGACGGCCGCATCGACTTTCGAGCCCTGGTCCGCGACCTGGCCGCTCGCTTCAAAACCCGCATCGAAATGCGTCAGATCGGCGTCCGCGACGGCGCCCAGATGCTCGGCGGCATCGGCCCCTGCGGCCGCGAATTGTGCTGCAGCACCTTCCTCGATAATTTCGAGCCGATCTCGATTCGAATGGCCAAAGAACAGGGTCTGACACTCAGTCCCGACAAAATCTCGGGGATGTGCGGCCGCCTGATGTGCTGTCTGGTCTACGAACAAAAAGTGTACCGAAGGCTCAAATCTCGGCTACCGGAAACGGGCCAGGTCGTCAGCACCGAAAACGGGATGTGCGAAGTCCACGACGTCGATGTCATTTCGCGCACCGTCACCGTCGTCACCGACGACGGAACCCGGCGCCAGCTATCGCTCGACGACATCGCCGCCGTCGAAAATCGCGACGTCGACGCGGCTACAGGCGACGACGAAAAATTGTGGGATGACGGCCCGCCGCGGAAATAGGTCCCCCCGGTTACGATCCGGTTCTGGGGGGTTTTGGGTATTTTGACGTTGTGCCCCCGGCTATGATCCGGTTCTGGGGGTTTTGGGTATTTTGACGTTGTGCCCCCGGGCTCCCTCGCAGGCTCGGTCACCCGGGGCTACGATCCGGTTTTGGACGTCTTTTGAGGATCGTAGGTGGTCCCCCTCATACCGCCGAGACCTCCTAAAGATCCGCTCCCCGGTGGGGGAGCTGCCGGAGCAACGCGACGGCTGAGGGGGCACCGGTACGACTCGTACCGCCGTTTCCCGCTATCCCCCTTGTCAAACCGGGTAGTTTTTGGTTTCTGTGGCCTGCAATAGTTTCCCCGGCAGTTTCTCGATTCCACCGCGAGCCGACCGATGTCGAAATTCTACGTCACCACCCCCATCTACTACGTCAACGGCGCCCCGCATATCGGCCACGCCTACACCACGATTCTGGCCGACGCCCTGGCCCGCTACCACCGGCTCAAGGGAGACGACGTCTTCTTTTTGACCGGTACCGACGAGCACGGCCTCAAAATCCAGCGGGCCGCCGAAGAGCGCGGGATCTCGCCGCAGGAGATGGTCGACGAAAACTCCCAGAAGTTTCGCGACCTCTTTGAGCGCCTGGAACTGACGCACGACCGCTTTATCCGGACCACTGAAGACGACCACCGCAAGGCGGTGGAAACGATGGTGGAGCGGATGCGCGACGCCGGCGACATCTACCTCGACAAATACGAGGGCTGGTACTCCGCATCGGACGAGGCCTACTACGACGAATCGGAGATCGAGGACGGCAAGGCCATCGCCAGCGGCTCCGAGGTCGAATGGGTCGAAGAGGAGAGCT
>CAYUPT010000598.1:0-2940 GCA_964446725.1 uncultured Bradymonadales bacterium
CTCGCCGATGGCGAGTCGGCTTTGGGGAGGAGCGTTGTGATGTTCCGAAACAGTGCTGCTCCTTTATGTCCAACCTGTTTCGTTACGCGACGTTGCGGTCAATACCCGCGCTCTTCCATATCCTTGCCGACGGTTCCCGTGTCATCGGGCCGGGAGAGGTCAGTTAGGGCGACGTCGACGTCGAGTTCGCGGGATTCGATCTTGTCGATGATTTCGTCGCGCAACTCGTCGACATCCATCGCACCGCGGCGTCCTTCGCGGTAGGTGCGCACCGAAACGGTGCCATCGTCGATTTCGCGGTCGCCGACGACGAGCATATAGGGGATTTTCATCTTTTCGGCTTCCCGGATTTTCTTGCCCACTTTCTCGGTGCGGTGGTCGACCTTGACGCGGATGCCGGCCTCTTCGAGTTTGTCGGCGACGTCGAAGGCGTAGTCGTTTTGTTCGTCGCTGATCGGCAGGATCCGGGCCTGGGTGGGAGCCATCCAGGTCGGGAAAACGCCGGCCAGGTGCTCGACCAAAATCGCAAAGAAGCGCTCCAGGCTTCCGGCAATGGCGCGGTGGATGACAATCGGGGTTTCTTCGTCGTTGTCGGCGCTGGTGTACGTCAGATCGAAGCGGCGCGGGAGCTGAAAATCGAGCTGAACGGTGGCGCATTGCCAGTCTCGTCCCAGGCAATCCAGGACGTTGAAGTCGATTTTCGGGCCGTAAAACGCGCCGTCGCCTTCGTCGATGGTAAAGGGCTTGTCGGCCTGTTCGAGCGCCCGTTTTAGCGAGTCCTCGGCTTCGTTCCACATCTGCAGATCGCCCATGAAGTCTTCGGGGCGAGTCGACAGCTCGAGTTCGTACTCCAGATCGAAGAGGCTGTAGGTGGCGTCGACCATCTCCAAGAAGAGATTGATCTCGTCGAAGAGATGCTCCTGAGCGCAGAAGATATGGGCGTCGTCCTGGCAAAATTGGCGAACTCGAGTTGCGCCGCCGAGGGCACCGGGGCGCTCGTTGCGGTTGAGTTGGCCGAATTCGGCGACGCGAAGCGGCAATTCGCGATAGGAGCGCTTTTCGCTGCCGAAATACAGCATGGTATCCGGGCAGTTCATCGGTTTGAGGCAGTATTTTTCACCGTGGACATCCATGGTGAACATCGACTCCTCGTAATGCTCGAGATGGCCGGATTGGTCGAAGAGGTCCTCGTGGTAAAAGGAGGGGTTTCGGATTTCTTCGTAGCCCTGATCGCGCTCGATTTCGCGGAAATAGGACTCCAATTCGCGGTAGGCCGTCCATCCGCGGGGCTTCCAGAAGACGTTGCCCGGAGAGTGCTCGTGGAAGTGAAATAACTTGAGCTCCTGGCCCAATTTGCGGTGATCGCGCTTTTTGGCCTCTTCGAGCGTCGTCAGGTAGTGGTCGAGCTGTTCTTTGGTCTTCCAGGCGGTGCCGTAGATGCGCTGGAGCATTTCGCGATCTTCGTCGCCTCTCCAGTAGGCGCCGGCGACCTTCTCGAGTTTGAAGTGCTCGCAGGCGATCGAGGAGTCGACATGGGGCCCGGCGCACAGGTCGGTGAGCGGTCCGCTCTTGTAGATGGAGACGGTGTCGCCTTCGATGCCGTCGATGAGCTCCAGCTTGTAGGGCTGGTCCGAAAAGAAGTCGCGGGCCTTGTCCTTGGACCACTCCTCACTTTCGAAGGGGACGTCCTGTTTGCACAGCTGGATCATCCGGCCCTCGAGTTCGCCGAAGTCCTCGGTGCTGATCGGCCGCGGGAGGTCGAAATCGTAGTAAAACCCGTTTTCGATCGGCGGGCCGATCGCCAATTTGGCGTCGGGAAACATCTCGAGGACGGCGGCGGCCATGATATGGGCCGTCGAGTGACGAATGCGGTATAATTCGTCGGCTCGATCTGCGTTGGATTGTTCGTCGGCCATCGACAACTCCTGAAAGCAACAAGTGTGGAACAATGAAACTAAACGGCCTGCAATATCACTGAAAGAAACGTCTCGGCGGCTGATGACGGCCTCTTTCGATCGGTCCTCCTTTGGAGTAGCGCTGCTACGCCTGCAGTCGGATCGACTTGAAATCTGCTCGCCATCATCTCGCCGGTGCCGTGTCTCAGTGAATTTTCGTCTCGTTTAGGCGCGTAGGCACGCATTGAGTCCACAGATAAAACGAAAGTAGATTGCGCGTAAAGGGGAGGATGTCGTCGCCTGCTATACCAGAGTCGTTGAGGCAGCGAAATGGGTGAACCTTGACGGCGATCAAGGAAATCTCATTGAATAGCATCGCTCCGCAGTCTGTTGGGGACGATGAACTGCGGAACCCCCAAGGTAGTGACAACGTTTTACGAACTGAGAGTATCGACGTGAGAAAATATCTGGCGCTTGTTGTGGTAATGGTAATCGGTATTGCAGCCGCCGGCTGTGACGCAGAGGAGTCCGGCGACACCGACGAGCAGGCGGAATCGGTGGAAGCCGATGAAGAACAGGCCGCCGGCGACGACGAGGGCGAGGCGGAGACCGAGGAGCTCGACGGCGCCGATGGAACGGACGCAGCCGACGAGGACGAGGGACTCGCCGGGGTCGATGCCGACTTCGACTACCCCGGTTTTGATCTGAGTGAATTGAATGACGACCAGCGGATGGCGCTGGCGGAGACGGCGTTCGTCGAATTGTGTCCCTGCGAGGGCTCTCAGGAGAGTCTGCACGAGTGCATGCAACAAGAGGAACGATGTGAGGAGGCCGACCAGGAGATATCAGCCCTGGTGGATGTCGTCGCCGACAGTGCCGACGAGCAAGAAGCCGCCGAGCGGCGCGCCGAACAGCGAGCCGAGGCGAGTCAGGGCCAGGAGTTCGATCTGGAGGATGCGCCGCACAAAGGCGATCCCAATGCAGATGTGATCATCGTGGAATTTGCCGATTTCGGTTGTCCGCACTGCCGAGATGCGGCGGCGGC
>CAYUPT010000599.1:0-2919 GCA_964446725.1 uncultured Bradymonadales bacterium
GATCGTCAAAAAATGGCCTCCGTGACATGGTCTCCGGGGACGAATGCCAGTGAGACATCGCGGCCGCGTTGCACCCGACCACGAGCCACCAAACCCACACGATGACAGTCGGACTCCGTCGCTTCGCTCCTCGTTCGACCTGGGGATGTCATCGGCTCCAACCCTTTTATTTGCCCCTTGAACTATCATCCCCTGACCGATTGGCCGCACTCCATCCGACAGATCCACGCGACGACAGCCCGACACCGTCATACGCTCGAGCGTCACGTTCAAATTGACCGCGACCGAACCCGGATTCCCCCAGACTGGTCATTCGACTTGGTCCGTGTAGGACTATCTCGATCAGCTATTTAGCCAAGGAAATTCGTCTCCGGGACGGGTGCGTCCTCATTGGAATGGATTCGGCTGGCCTTGGGTGGCGAGCCCTGCAAGTTAGCGGTGCAACGCATCCGTGTGTCCTCGATCCCGCAAAGGCCTTCTGGGTGTTGGCTATTCCATCAACGAAACGGCACACCTCCGACTTGTTGTTACTATTACGATCAATAACCTGGTTGACGGAGAATCCGTCGATTGGTTTGATCAGACGTGAATAAAGGCCCCAAAAAACAGGGGAGGTCGGCGTTGCAGCAGCGACAATTCTGTTGCGTTACCGGCTGATAATAGAGCATCTGTGCCCTGGTGCTGTGGTTCGTATTATCGACTTTCACTTGGGCGCAGAATAGCCAGATTCTTTAATGATGAGAGGAGTGTATGTCGGAACATCAAGGAAATTCGCAACAGCCTGCGCAGGTTGATGGTAGCTCCGGTGAGGACTCGTTTATTTCCGGACTCAAGGGGTCCATTGGCGTGATCGTCGGCCTATTTGTTGTATTCGTACTTCTTCCTTGTGGGGCTTGCACAATGTGTGGAGGTGGAATGACCTGTCTTGGGGCGATGGGCGATTATGAAGAGCGCATGGAGGCCGAACAGCAGGGACAGGAGGCTGAGTCCGAATCGGGAGAAGAGCTCAGGACCGCTGAGTTCGGTGAGCGGTTTACGTTGGGTGACTTCGCCTACACCATCGATGATGTTGGGGTGACCAACGAGCTTGGGCCCGATATTTCGCCGACGCAGGCCGGAAGTGGTGCTGTGTTCGTGCTCGTAGAATATCGCATCGAGAATTTGAAAAATGAAACTGCCACGACGCTCTCGGCGGATTTCGAATTGCGCGACGAAGAGGACCGGCAGTTTAGTTCTTCATCGAAAGTGGAGACGGCATTGGCAATGATGGATAGTACGGATTTCATCGTGTCGGAACTGCAGCCAGGGCTCGAAAAGGAAGCGACAGTGGGATTCGAAGTCTCGGAGGCTGCAACAGATGGTAGATTAACTCTGGTGGTCCCCGAGAAGGGATTTTCGGGCACCGAAGAGGTCTACGTTCCATTTCAGTTTTCGGACTGAACACACCGATGGTGAGCATTCAGCCCCCATCTGTTGGGACAGGTGGGGGCTGAGCTGTATGTGCATGGTGGTCGAAGAGCGAGAAGTCCGGCATCACCATCGGTGGTGCACCGGCAGGTATCGAGACTACTGGATTTCCAGAAGCTCGATCTCGAAGACCAGCATGCCGGCCGGGCGTCCGGGCTGGCCTCCGTAGGCGAGGTCTTCGGGGATCCAGAATAGTGTCTTTTCGCCCTCGACCATCAACTGCACGCCCTCGGTCCAGCCGTCGATGACGCGATTGAGGGGAAAGGAGGCCGGCTCGCCGCGATCGACGGAGCTGTCGAACATCTCACCGTCGGTCGTCCAGCCCGTGTAGTGGACAGAGACGGTATCGGTCTCCTCGGGGTTGGCATCGCCATCGCCCTCCTCGAGCACCTGGTAGGCGAGGCCGGAGTCGGTGACGTCGGCGTCTTCGGGCGGTTCGGCGACAGTGTCGGGGGCGGACAGCGGGTCGGCGTCGCCGTCGTCTGCCATCTCCTCGTCGTCATCCGCGTCTTCGGCGGTTTCGGCCTCTTCCGGGGCGTCGGAGTCGTCACTGTGGTTCTCGACGGCCGGGTCGTCATCGTTGGTCTCGGGCGCCGAGTCACAGGCTGTAAAAGTCAATGCAAGGGCGGCGATGAGGGCAAATACGAGACGTTTTGATGTTGGCATGGCAAACCTCCGAAAAATATGCAGTAATCAGGTGGACTATCCCGCATTATTGATGAGACGTCGTGACGAGGCAAAATCAGCGTCGAGAGGCCTAAATCGAACCCCGCAGGCGGTGCGGAGCACCGTCGAGGAGTAAGATAACGGCGTCTCGATGTCTGATGCGCTGCAGTAGACGCGTCATGAATAATCGGGGCTATATCGTTGATACTTCGCAGATGAGCGCCAGACAAGCAAAGACAATGCGCAGATAAAATACCTATTGCGTCAGGTTCAAGGCACGACCATGAAGTTGATCTGGGTTTCTGTGATAACCGGTTATGCGGTGCTGGCGGTGGCCATTGGCGCCAATGGACTGGCGACGGCAGCCGGCATCCAGACCTGGTATGGGCTATTTGCCGAACCGGCGGTGGATATCGCCGACGCCATCTTTCTATTTGCACTGTATCCGGTGGCGCTGGGACTTGCGGCAATCGGCGGTGTGCACGGCGGGGAGTGGAGTTGGACGGCCGTGATGCACCGCGGTGAGAGGCGTCGGTAAACCGCCGATGCCGCGTTGGAGCATATTATCGGTTGGGATCTGCTTACGGTCGCTCTTCGCTCCCGTCGATATGGACGGCAAACCGCCCCTCGTCGCGGGGATGGACGGGGGCCTCTTCGTCCCAGGGCCAGCCGCCGAAGCGCGTTTTGCGGTATTCGAGCATCGCCTCCCGGATCTCGCCGGGGTAGTTCATCACGAACGGGCCCTGCTGGGCGACGGGCTCGTCGATGGGGCGTCCCTGCAAGACG
>CAYUPT010000600.1:0-2915 GCA_964446725.1 uncultured Bradymonadales bacterium
CGTAGTTTCCGCGAGACCCGCTGATCATCATCAAATTATCGGGCTTCAGATCGCGGTGAATGATCCCCTGGTTGTGAGCCGCCGACAGTACCTCGCAGACCTGGACACCGATCGAAACGATGGTCTCTGTGGCCAATACGCCCTGCTCTTCGATGACTGCCGTCAGCCCGTCGCCCTCGATATATTCGGTGATCAGGTACAGCGAACCGTCGTCGTGTTGACCGTACTCCAGCAGGGTTACGGCGTTGGGATGATTGACCCGGCAGTAGGAGCGCGCCTCGTTGAGAAAGCGAAGGACGATCTTTTCGTCGGACGTAAATTTTTCGTTCAAAAACTTGATGGCCACCCGCTGGCCGATCGGTTCGTTCAGCCCCAGGTACACATCGCCCATGCCCCCGGAACCGATCTTGTCGACGATGCGGTATTTATCGCCGACCACATCTCCGATGCAGGTATCCTGGACGGAACGGATGCGGACCAACTCCTCGCCACAGCGCACGCAGAAGTTTCCGCCGTCGCGCTGGGAGACCATACAGCTCTTGCAGATCTTGACGACGCGCCCCTGCTGCTTTTGCTGTGACGCCAATTTGCGCGGCTCGTCGGAGGGCATCGTCGCCGGTTCGTTCTCCCCCTGCGATCGCCGTCGCTCATCGGAGGATTTCCCAAAAATTGGCGACGTCTCCAATTCGGAGTGTTCCCCGCTGTCGTTGTGTTCGTCGTCCTGGCCCAAGGCGTTTCCTCGATAAATTCGACTGCACTCCATCAACATCTCATCGCCATCGCTTCTCCGTCATACTGGCACGGCATCACCAGAATTCAAAAAATTGCTCGCAGCGGTGACGACAACAAACGATGGCCCGCCGCCATCGCACTGGAAATGATAAACACAGCGATGACGGCCCTTTCATCCCCGACAGCGATCGCGAGACGACGACGGTCGGCGCCGACGGCCGTTTAGTTGGTCTGCGGGCTGTGCTACATCTGGCGGTGTCGGGGACCGTTTCAACCGCCGGTCCCGGACGTCGAATGCGGTCCATAACGCGGCCATCTGTCAATTGCATGTGCATGTGTAGCTCGGAGTTTTGAATGCCGACATCGAAGACTTTTATTTCCGAACTGGAAGACAATAGCCCCATCGAAACCGTCTTTCTTGCCGCCGACAAATCGGTGCGAGAGACCCGCAACGGCGATCCCTATTTATGCGTCACCCTCCAGGACCGCACAGGAACGATCGAGGGACGCGGATGGGACGACGCCGAGGTACTGGAGAGTCGCTTTGAGGCCGACGACTTCATCGCCGTGCGCGGCCGCGTCAGTTCCTATCGCGATGAATTGCAGATCACGGTCTCCGATGTGGAGCGCGTCCCCGAAGACGCCGTCGAACTCGGCAATTTCATGCCCCATTCTCGCTGGGATGCCGACACTCTCTTTGAGGCCCTTCGCTCCCTGGTTGATCGCCACGTCGAAAGCACCGAAATCGCCCGCTTTCTCAACGCCCTATTTGACGATGAGGCCTGGCGCAACCAGTTTTCGAAAGCGCCGGCCGCCAAGACCAACCACCACGACTACCTGGCGGGACTTCTCGAACACACTCTGTCGATGGCCCGTCTGGCGGTGACGATGGGACGCCACTACAACGCCTACTATCCGGGACTGGTCGACGCCGACCTGCTCGTCGCCGGCTGTGTCATCCACGATATGGGCAAGATCGACGAGTTGGAGTATCGGCGCTCCTTCGACTATTCTACGGAGGGTCGCCTGGTCGGTCACATCGCCCGCGGTTCGGAGTTGGTCGGAGAAGTCGCTCAGTCACTACAACCGGAACTCGACGAACACCTGACGACGCAACTCAAACACCTGGTCTTGAGCCATCACGGCAAACAGGAGTACGGATCACCGGTCACGCCCCGGTCGCCGGAGGCGATGCTGCTCCACCAACTCGATATGATCGACAGCCGGATGAATACCTGCTGGAAGTCCTGCAAACCGATCATCGAGGGCGATCCCGACAGCGACGACTGGTCGGATTACGAGCGCACCTTCGGTGGTTCGATGTACGTCGGAGGACCGGCCGCCCAGGGGTGGCAACACGACCGCAGCGATGACCCGAGCGTCGACCAGGGACCGGGGCTCGAGCCCGGCAATGCCGTGACGGGAGAAACGACCACCGACGGCGATAACGATGCCCAACAGGCCGATCGCTCCGGTGAGTCTCAGGACGAAAACAACCTTCAACTATTCGGTGAATAACCGCGTTCCAATGCCGAACGCCACGGCTCTCATTTCGACCGGAGATTCGACGATGAGCATTCTCGATCGACTCAATTTGCTGGTTCGCTCCAACCTCAACGACACCCTCGGAAAGCGCAGTGGCGCCGCCCGCGAGGCGCTCTCCGATATGGAGGATAGTCTTCGCGAGGCCCGTCGACGACAGGCCGAATTGCGGCGCGGCGAAAAACAACTCATCGCCCAGATCCGCGAGGCCCGCGACAAGGCCGATCAGTGGGAAGAACGGGCCATGCTGGCCCTTCGAAATGACGACGAGGAATTGGCCCGCGAGGCCCTTCTGGTCAAAAACGACGCCATGCGCAACGCGCGCCAACTGCGCGACCAACTCGATGACCACCGCGCTCATATGCAGGATATCGAGCGGGCGCTCGAGGCACTCGAACACAAGCTCGAGGGCACCAAAAACCGCATCCAAGCACGCTCCGACAGCTCACAAAAGCGCAGTTCCGCGGACAGCTCGTCGAACAGGTCGGACAACAACCTGGAACACAAGTGGGACGAAAAACTGCGCCGCCGAACCGGTCAGTCTCCAACAAAATCGTCGACCTCCAGACCGGTCGACCCCGACGTCTCCGACACCTTTAATACCTCCGGCAAATTTCGCGAAATGGATCGCATGGCCAGCA
>CAYUPT010000601.1:0-2914 GCA_964446725.1 uncultured Bradymonadales bacterium
CTTGAGCGCCATCAACGATGCCCTCGATGAATTTCCGGAAAGCATCTACGCCCACCGCCAACTGCTGAAGTTGCACGAAGCAACGGGCAATACCGAGCAGCGCTGTCAGACGCTCCTCGCATTGGCCACACTGACCGCCGACGACACTCCGGCCGCCGCCTACGACTATCTTCAGGACGCTCTCGATATTGCCGATGACCCGCTGGCCGTCAAAGTCGAAGCCCGGGCTCTCGATATCGACCTCGACGCCCCTCGTCCCGACGACGAACTCGACATTGTCGACGTCGACCCCGATGAGGTCATCGACGACGAACCGGAGACCATCCACGTCGAAATCGACAGCTCCGAAGTCGAGGTCGTCGACGACGACAGCAGTCCCGAAGACGACGGTGTCGGCGATGAGATATCATTTCTCGATCCCGACGAATTCGAGGCCGAACCGGACGACGACGATGATCCCTTCGGTGCCGCACTCGACGGACTGGACGATGCCTTCGACAGTCTCGATCGCGATTCCGGCCCGTCCGCGGATCTATCGGAGTCCACCGATGTCGACGACGTCCCCGAATCGACGGTGCCCGACGAACAGGAGCCCATCAGCGCCCTGGACGATTCCTTCGACGACGCCGATGTCGACTCCCTGGAAGAGCACTCCATCGAACTCGACGACGACGCCACCGTCCCCGAAATCGAGACCCCGGATCTCGACGACACCGGCCTCGGCGCCGACACCGACTCGTCGGTCGTCGCCGACGACGACCTCCAATTCGACGATGCCGACGACTTCGTCGAGATGGACCTCGACGACGGCGCCGGCTTCGACGACGCCGACCTCCAGGCCCTGGACGAGGAATCGGAGGCCAATGCCGCAGAGCGCTCCGACAGCGACGTCAATGCCCTGTTCTCCGACGTCGAAGCTGATGATCTCTTCGATGACCTCTTTGGTGAGGGCGACGCTCCCGATGATGCCGACATCAATATCGGCGGCGACGATCCTCAGGGTGAAATGGCCGAAATCGATTTCTTTATCCAGCAGGGCCTGACCGAGGAAGCCGCCGAGGCGCTGGCAAAATTTGAGCGCGACAACCCCAACCACCCCGGCATCCCCAAGCGGCGCAATCAACTCCAGCAGGTCCGCTCCGGCCTCAGTGCCGAAGAAAACCCCTTTGGCGCCGAGAGTCTCTCCCAGCAATTCGACGCCATTTCAGTCGGCGATGAGTCATCGTCCGCACAGTCCGACGAGGCGGCCAATTTCGACTCCGTCGTCAACTCCAATCTCGAACTCGGTCAATCCTATCGAGAAATGGGCCTTCTCGAAGAAGCGATCGACGAATTTCGCCAGGCCACCGACGACCCGGACGCCGCTCCCAGCGCCCATTACCACATCGGATTGTGTGAACTGGACCTGGGACGCGAACAATCCGCTCAGAACACCTTCCACCAGGTCCTCGAGATGGATGGTGCCAGCGATGACGTCGTTGGCGCTGCCCGCGAAAAACTGGATGAACTCGAGGCCCAGGCCTCGTGATCCTCTGCGGGGCGCCAGACCACCGAAGGTTCCCATTTTAGGTGGCTCACCGGCGCACACCGCTTCCAATCGGGATCGCCAACATCTGAAGAGATTTCTCAATTTGTGGGTTCTTCGACCTATCGCTCTGCGGATCGGCGCTCTACGCTGATCCGCTGCACTGACTGGTTTTTGTGACATTCTGGAGGTATTTGTGAAGTTTCGTAGTATCCGTCGCGATTCCCGCGACAACAGTTATTGTCGCGCGTCCATATTCTGTCTGATCGCACTCTTCGCCGTCATTATCGCCTCGACCGCCGTCGCCGCGGAATCCGGCGAACAACAAGATGCCACCGACGAGACCGAAGCCACAGCCACCACCGAGTCCACCTCGCTTAGCCTGGGCGCCGGCCAGGGCCTTCGCATCGAGAGCGGCGACGGAGACTTCGCCCTGAGAGGACGCGGCGTCTTTCAGGGGTTTTACGAATTTGAGAGTGACGAAACAGAACCGGCTCATAGTTCATTCTTTCTGCGATTGTTGCGTGCTGACATCCAGGGCCACGCCTTTTCCGAAGATCTGACCTTCCGTCTGATGCCCGAGTTCGCCTCCGGCCAGACCCGACTGCTCGACGGATGGATTTCCTATCGCTTCCTTGAGGGACTCCAGCTTCGCGGTGGTTAGTTTACGGTCCCCTTCAACTGGGAACGCCACGCTCCGCCGATTCGTCAACAATTCGGAGAGCGCTCGACGGCCAACAATCAATTTCAGTGGCCCGGAGGTCGCGACATCGGACTGATGGCCCACGGTGAACCCATCGATGAGATCCGCTACGGAGTCGGTATCTTCAGCGGTCAGGGAAGCAATGTGCGCCGTTCGAATTCCGCCGGCCACCTGGTGAGTGGACGCGTCGTCTACACCCCTGTCGGCGAATACCAGACCTCGGAGGTTCTGGTTGAACCGCTCGACACATTCAACCTCTCCTTCGGTGCCGGTGCATTTTATACCAATGAAAATAGCGCCCGCGACTGGGCGCCCCAGTCAGCGGGACGGCCCCTCAACGCCGATATTCTGAGCACCACTGCCGACGCCCATATTCGCTGGAACCGAATTTCGGCCCATATCTCCGGATTTTATCGAGATGTGGCTCCCGGTGCCGTCAACTTCGAAAACGCCGGGCCCGACGCTGATCCCGAAGCACTCGACAATTTCGAGGGGCTGGGAGCCACCGGCAATCTCGGCGTGTTGATCATCCCCCGGCGACTGACGGCCAATTTCCGGTACTCCGAGGCCCAGCCCGACCTGGAGACCGATGTGGCCCGCCAGCGCGAGGCCCTGGCCGGAGTTCACGTATTTCATCGCGGCAACAACTCCCGATTTCTCCTCGAAGGCGGCGTGGAAGGCGAACA
>CAYUPT010000602.1:0-2897 GCA_964446725.1 uncultured Bradymonadales bacterium
CAAATAACCACAATCCGGTCCAACGCGTTGGGTCGTCCCCTTGAAGTGATTAGGTTCCGCTCCATCCCCGCCCACCGGACTATATTTTGAGCTATGGAGCACACCCATGTCCGTCAGAGTTTCCTCTCGAGGAACGTATCAACTATTTCGCAACACAGTGGGCCGCCAGGTTCTGTCCATCGATGATCGCCAGTTGGAATTCACTCACGGCACGCGAGGGGGGCTCGTGGCGCGGCGAGTTGTTGGCGCCCAAGTCGAGACTGTCCTCGATGCCGGCCGATTCCAGCTCATTAAATTCGATCGCGACGACCGGTGGCACCACCGCCTGCTACTGGAGCGTCAGGGAGACTATCGCGTCCTGCTCTTTCCGAAGGGACTTCCCGACGACAACGACCGGGAAGTCATCTGCCAGATCAGCAAGGAGGTCGTCGGTGTCGATGAAGTCGATACCTACGTCCGTTCTCTGCGCTCGGCAATCGCCGCCTACCAGCGCCATCCGCCCCAGGGCCACCGTCGATTCACAAGGACGCGAAGCCTTTTGAAGGATCTGGAATTCCCGGCGACTCAACAACAGGTCCTGTCTTCTGCCCGACGCCAGAGGGCCGGCGACGAAGTCACCGAAATGTTGGAGGCCATCGACGATCGCAAATACGATTCGATCGACGACCTCCTGCGGACCATCGACGACATTCAGCGCGACGCCCGACTGGCCGGCGAAACGCTGTCGCCTCGAGATATGACGGCGATTATCGACTCGATGGAGCCCGCCGATTTGTACGTCCTGGAGGAATACGAGGGCCGAACCGGTAGTCGCAATGAGATGCTTCAGGCCATCATCCGCCGGCGCAAGCGCAAGCGACGCCAGTGACCGGCCGTCACTGCGGCTCCCACTGATCGGCGAGATCGCGGTGATCGCTTAGATGGGGGTTGAGCATATTCGTCAGCCGGCGCTGATCGCGGCAACTCAAGGAGTTGTCGTCCTCGATCGTACAGATCCGCACGTGGGTCGTCTCCGGCTGGGACTGAAAGAGTGTCGATAGCCCGCCGAGCGTCTGTTTTCGATTGTACACCAGTACGATGGTCTCGTCGTCGTGCCAGTGCGTAAATTGGGCATCCCGGGCGTAGCCATCGACACTACAGCCCGTCGACACAAGCCACAGCGACGCCACAACGGCGGCGATAAGCCACCAGCTCGATGTGCAGACTCTTCGCACCGTCATCGGTATTCCTCGGTCTTTAAAATCCGGGTCTTTTGACAATCGGCCTCCGTGGCAACCTCGCCGCGCTCGTCGACGTCGCCGCCGCTAGCATCGATACGATCGCTCTCCACAGAGCAGATCTCGAGTGCCAGGCCCTGGTCCAGATAGGCGTCGCCGGCGCGCGAACGCTCGCCGGGCAAGTAGATGTACTTGACGGTGCGATCGCCGACGACGCGATAATCCGTGACGTACTCGTGTTCGGCCGGCGTCGCCGCACAGCCCGCAGAGACGCCGACGACAATCGCCACCGCCAACGCCACAAACGCTGCCACCGCGCTAGGGTGCCTCATGGTTCCTCCCGGTCGTCGTCATCGGGCTCATCGCTGTCCTCGGGCTCATCGCTGTCACCGGTGCGCTCCTCATCGCGAAGTTCGTGCTTTTCGTCATCGACGGGCTCTGCGGCATCGTCGTCGGCGTATTCGCTCTCTTCGAGCTCTTCGCCTCCGTCGCGCCGGCGCTCCTCGCCGATGCGCCGATACTTGGTGGCCATCACCCCGGCGCCGGGCTGATTGACCGCTCCGAACTCGCCGTTTAACTCCGGACTACACAGCCGATCGTCATCCCATCCGTGATCGCAGACCCGCTGGCAGTGCAGTTGCCCCTGTTGTTGCTGACAACTCCAGAATGTAGTCCCGATGTACTCCCGTCGCTCGTAGATCGGGGCGACGCCGATGACGCGCTCATCGGCCGTCGACATGGTACTCAAATCGTCGGTGGCGTGTTGATCGATGGTGCGAATGGTGTGTCGCGTCTCCCCACAACCCCACCCCACCGCCGACAGCGTCATCAGCAGCACCACGAGGCCCGCCGAAAGAGATGATATCCAGGTCTCAGATCTCATTGGTACTCCACCTCAATGCGGCGGCACTCCTCGAATTGGTCCTCCACCAGATCGCATTCGATGACCCCGCGCTCCCACTGGCCGTCGGGGTGTTGCTGCTGGTACAGGAATTTGACTCGATCCCCCGACGAGTCGACGGCCTCCACATAGCGCGGCGACGACGTCGCACAGCCCACCAACCACAGGGCTACCATTCCAACCACCGCCAACCGGGCCCAGCGCCCGCCAATTGTCACAATACTGACCATCGATACTGTCCTGCCGACTGATAGGCCATCGAAATACGCGGCGACGACGGCCTTCCGGCCTACCGGTCAGACGTCAGGACGTCGCACCACGTGCTGTTACGGCATAACTGCCGCTGCCCACCCGTTATACCTGCACTGGCGGTTGTGATTCAACGCGTCGCTCCAATCCGGCTCGTTGACAGGGGCAAAAAAAGACGACTGAACTTGACCATTTCCGGGCCTCTCCGCTAGCCTTTCGGCGCCGGTTCGAGAGAGTTCCGGAGGATACCCAAATCGTCTCATCTCTCTCAGCGCCACCCGAATATCCGGCTCGCTGCGACCGGTTTCGGCCCCGGGAACGCATTCACGCTATACTGATGCCCATGGATTTGCGATGACCCCACCAGCCAAAGATATCATCGAAAACGTCGAGAAGCGCATTCTCGATCACCGCGACGAGCTCATCGATCTTCGACGCCAATTCCATGCCCATCCCGAGTTGAGCGAAGAGGAATTCGAGACCACTCAGAAGCTGGCCGACCACCTCGAAGAATTGGACTACGAGGTCCA
>CAYUPT010000603.1:0-2896 GCA_964446725.1 uncultured Bradymonadales bacterium
CCGCAAGAACCGCAGGAACCCGAGCAGCCACAGGAACCCGATATTCTCGATGGAGTCCCCGACTCCGGGCCCCGCATGGTCGCCCATTATCCGAGCGGCCGCGAGGCACTGCTGCCGATGGTCCGCTCCGACTACTCCGTCGACATCCGGGGCGATCTGGCAACGGTCACCATCGAGCAGACCTTCGAAAATCCGGGAGATATCCCCCTCGACGCCACCTACCAGATCCCGATGGGCGAGGACGCCGCGGTCTACGAGATGATCATGCAGGTCGGCGACCGCCGCATCCGCGCCGAAGTGCAGGAAAAGGACGAGGCGCGCGAGACATTCGAACAGGCCAGAGACGACGGACGATCGGCGGCACTGCTCGAACAACAGCGGGCCAACCTCTTTACCCAGGAACTCGCCAATGTGATGCCCGACCACCCCGTGGAAGTGACGATTCGGTACGTGGAGAACGTCGACAAACTCGACGGTCGCTACCAGATGGTCGTTCCCCTCGTCGTCGGACCGCGCTACGAACCGGCCGACATGTCGGGCAACCGACTCGTCGACGGCGGGGACGATGCCGACGATGAACCCTCCGGCGAGGACCGTGTCGTCCTTCCAGAGGTCTCCGCGTTGGAGGCCCCGGAGACCATCGATCCCGATCGCATCGGCCTCGAGGTGCGCCTCGACGGCGGTGTTCCGGTCGGCGACGTCACCAGTCCCACCCACCCGGTGGCGACCTCTGAGCTCGATCCCCACACGCGCCGTGTGGAGCTCGAGGAGGGTCGAACCATCGGCAACCGACATTTCGTCCTCGAATACGACCTCCAGGGGCGGTCGACCCAGGCCGGCGTCCTGACCCACTGGAACGACGATCGCGATCAGGGCTATTTCAGCCTCCTCGTCGAGCCCCCGTCCCGACCGGATGACGACGAGATCGGGGCCCGGGAGATGGTCTTTTTGCTCGACGTCTCCGGATCGATGCGAGGCGCGCCCTGGGAGGCCTCGAAAACCTACATGCGCCACACGCTGCGCAACCTCCGGCCCGACGACACCTTCCGCATCATCCGATTTGCCAACGACACCGGTGCAATGTCCGAAGAGCCGCTGGAGGCCACCGAGGAGAACATCGAGCGCGGCCTCTCGTACGTCAACGACCTGGAAGCCCGAGGCGGCACCGAACTCGTCCCCGGGCTCGAGGCCGCACTCGGCCCCGACGATCCCGACGACCGGGTCCGCATCGCCACCGTGCTCTCCGACGGCTACGTCGGCAACGAGTACGAGGTCGTGCGCACCGTCCGCGAAGAAATCGGCGATACGCGGATGGCCGTGCTCGGCATCGGCGCCGCCACCAACCGCTTTGCACTCGAGGAGATGGCCCACGTCGGCCGCGGTTTCTCCCGCCATATCGACCCCACCGATCACGGAAATGGCTCCGAGGCCATCCGCGACACCGCCGTCTCCGTCGCCGACAAACTCGAGACCCCGGTGCTGACGGATATTTCGGTCGACTGGGGGGAGCTAACCCCGCGGGAGACGACGCCGGAGCGCATTCCGGACCTATTTGCCGGCGAGTCGGTCCGCATCATGGGACGCTACGACGAACCCGGCGACTACGAGCTAACCGTCCAGGGCCGCGCAGGTACAAAGCCGGTCTCCATCCCGCTCGAGGTTCAACTGCCGGGCGTATCCTCCGAGGGCCGCGCAGTGGAGTTGACCTGGGCGAGAAGTCGCGTCGACGACTACATGCACCGCCTGATGGCCCCCGACAGTCTGCGCGACGGTGGGCTCGACGACCAGGACCTCCAACAGCTCGTCACCGACCTGGGCCTGACCCACGACATCGCCACCCGATGGACCTCCTTCGTCGCCGTCTCCGAACGGATCATCAATCCCGATCCCGGCGATAACATCCAGGGCCGCGTCCCCGAGCCGCAGGCCGAGGGCGTCCCCAACTCCGGCTACGCCCAGACGACGAGACAAAACCAGGGCCCGGAACCGGGCATGCTGATCGGAATGCTGATGGCACTTTTGGCGGGTCTTGGACTCTTCAAGGAAGACACCTGACGAAGACCGATATCCGCCGGCTTACTTTCAAAACCCCCCCGGGGCTCCATGTCGTCAAACGCATGGAGGCCCGGGGATATAACCCCGATTATTCATGACCCGTCTACTGCGGCGCATCAGGCACCGAGAGGCCGTTATCTCACTCCTCGACGGTGCTCCGCACCGCCTGTGGGGTTCAATTTAGGCCTCTCGACGCTGATTTTGCCTCGTCACGACGTCTCATGAAAAATGCGGGATAAGGACCCGTGTTTATTTTCATTCCGGCGGGGCTTCTGCGAGTAGTCTCGGCAACAACCATTGCTGCGAGTTGACCGATCGTTTCTCAACACCGGGAGATTGACGATGTGGGAACACCATATGCAGTGGCACGGATGGGAGCATCACATGTTCGGATGGTGGGGCGTCGTCTTCCTGATGGTATTGGCGTTATTGATCGCTGCCGTGGTGGCAGTGCTGGCCAGGTCCGATTCGTCCCGATCGCCTCAGACGGCTTCCGGTCCTGCTGGTGACGAAGCGATGGAGGTGCTTCGAAGACGCTACGCCGAAGGTCAAATCGACCGCGAGGAGTTCGAGCGCAAACGAGGCGAACTCGAACAATGACCGTCGGTTCCAGAGCTCGGCTACCGGAGCGAGTCACGTCGGCGTCGCAGTCCCCTGAGTCTCCGAACGGATTAGGACCATAGGCCAAGAGCAAACGATTGACCGCCGTCAACCGCAGTGAATACAACTCCATAAAAAAACCCCGCCGTCTCGAAAGACGGCGGGGTCTTGCGCTCATGTCAGAAGCGGTCAAAAAAAGCGGACCGAGGCTCGGCGAGATGATTTGTTTGGCTTCAAAGCG
>CAYUPT010000604.1:0-2893 GCA_964446725.1 uncultured Bradymonadales bacterium
TCCCACAATCCCTCCCAGCGGTCGAAGACCCGGCGAATTTCATCGATGCGAAACAACGCCGCGTGGGCCGACAACATTGCGATGGCGATGGCGACGGGCATGGCCACCGCTCTCAGAAGGATGTTGTCGATACTCGATGCCCGCTTGCGGCCGCGTCTCGACAGCCACTTTAGCCCTCGAAACACCAGCCAGGCCACCAGTACTCCGGCGGCGACGACGCCGGCGGAGATGACGAGGTCCAGAAGCTGAATTCTCGACAACTCCACGGACGGGATATCGTCGCTGAGTAATTCGACGAAATCATCGCCATCGACGTCGTCTACTCCCTCCTGAGCGAAGAGGTCGCGCGGAAAGAGCCAGACTGCCGTCAGGATCATGACCAGCGTTGCATACAGGCTATTTCGTGACATCAGATATTCTCGCTTTTGCTGGGATTGGCACGGATTGGGGTAGTACGGTCGGGGTCGTCGACGGATATTTCAGTCCCGTTGGCGTTCCTACGCCGCCGGACCGGCCACGTCGCGTTGCAGTTCCGCGGCTGCATCAAGGACCGAACGGAGTCGATCGTCGAATTCATCGCGGTAGATCTGCAGTCCGCGACAGTTGGCGATGAGCCGCTTATCCTCGATTCGCACTTCATCAAACGCCGCTGTCAGGGCCGACAGCAGCTGGTCGCATCCCGTCTCCCGCAGTCGACGGCCAGCCCCGGCGGCGCGGCTGCCGTAGACGCGGAATCGACCGCCCGCAATTTCCACGCCTTCAGCGTCGCGAAAGTGCGGCGAATGCCGAGGGATCACCGATAGATCGCTCCATTTGTCGTCCAGTGGGCAGAGGATTCGAGTGTGCGTGGAACGCCTGCCGGTATCGGTCTCGATGCGCACCGGGTGTGACCGAATATTCCCCTCCATGGCGAGCAGCCGGTCGCCGTGATCACAGTCGGTCGACAATCCGTTGCGATCCGTGAGTCGCTGGCGAGCCTCTTCGCACCATGTTGCGCGCACCAGCCGCGCTCCGTAGTAGGCGCCGAACATCGCCGGTCCCGCCAAAACCCAGGCGGTCAGGGCCGTGATGAAGAGCTCTGATTCGACGACATACAGCCACCACAGGCCCGCCAGCGCGCCACTCAAGAAAAAGAGTATGCTCCCCTCGTTCAGATAGCGAAACGACGCACCGTAGAAATGACGGAAGGTCTCGGAATTGAGCTTTTTACGAGCCCACCAGTACAGCAGCCCAACGGGAGCGAGTGCTGCACTGAGCAGCATCACAACAAACATTGCATCCGGCGGAATGTTTCTTCCACAAAAGGCGAACACCTGAAGAGCCACGACATACCAGAGTGCCCCAGCGACGACCCATCGCCATTGCGACCGATGTGTATTGCTGCTCAATCGCTCCTCCAGAAGGATTGTGCCCGGACAGTGAACCAATCCCGTCGATGCCTTCCGACACCTACAAAAAACCCCGGAGCCCTCTGCGGACTCCGGGGAGAGATATCGAGGCTCAACCATTACCGATTTACGACGACGTCTCGGTGCCCTCTTCCTGAAGTGCCGCCAGGCCCTGGAGCATCTTGGGGATATCCATGCCCAGCGTCTCCTTGATCTGCTCGGAGCCACTGGCGGCCTTCATCGGCGCCGAACCCTGCCGGTCGATATTCTCGATATCGGAGTCGATGACCGTGACCTTGCCGATGTCGATATCTTCGACAGTGGACATCATGGAGTCCAAAATGGTGTCGAATTGCTGCATCAAAAAGACCGGGCGCGCCGATTCATCGGCGGCATTCCAGGTGTCGATAAGCTCGCGAAGGGCGACGACATTGGCCTTTCCGTCCTCGATAAATTGCGCCGCTTTGGCCTTGGCCTCCGCCTCGAGTTCCGCCTTTTTGGCCTTGGCGGGCTCGATGACTTCCGCCGTCTCCTGGCGCTTGACCTGCTCGAGACGAGCGCGCTGGACGTCGAGGTTGGCGCGGGCCTTGGCGACCAGCGCTCCGACCTGACCGCGCTCCTCGGCGACCATGGCTTCCGCCCGGGTCTGGGCATCGGCGATGCGCCGTTCGGCCTCGGCCTTGGCGATCTCCATCTGTGCTTCGACCTTGGCGATCGCTCGCTTGTGCTGGTTTAGAGCGTCCTCTTCGGCGGCTTCGGCGCGGTTGGTGGCCTCGGCGACGCGACTTCGCTTGAGCAGCTCGGCGGATTGCTGGCGCCCGATGGAATCGAGATAGCCCTGATTGTCCTGAACGGACTGGATATTGAGGGTGTCCATCAGAAGGCCGAGGCTCGTCAGATCGTCTTCTGCCTCTTCGGACAATTTCTTGGCAAATTTGTCGCGGTCTTCGTTGACCTCTTCCGGCGTCAGACTGGCCAGAACGCCGCGGAGATTACCCTCCAGGGTCTCCTGGGCGACCTCGATGACCTCGCGCCGTGTCATCCCCAGAAAGCGCTCGACGGCATTGTCGATATGCGGGGAATGACTGCCGATTTTGACGTTCGCCACGCCGCGCACCGAAAGCGGGATACCGCCCTTGGAGTAGGCGTTCGTGACGTGAAGATCGATCACCATATTCGTCACGTCCAGCCGATCGACTTTGTGAAGCAGCGGGTTGCGGACCTTTTTTCCGGAGTGGAGCACCTCGTAGCCGTTTTTATTTCCGCTAAATACCATGACCTCACTGGGTTCGCAGACCTCAATGAGATGGGTTACGCCGCCGATCACCGCAACAACTCCGGCGATGCCAACCAAAATCACTATCGTTATCAAGTCCATATTCGTTTCCTCGTCGTCTTGCTAACCGTTGAAACCTGGAGATCCCGTCGACGTACGCCCTCTTATTTGTTGTCGGCGTCGTCCTGGCGCTGACTGAGATTGGGCACCGAGTTTTGCGTCGACTGAC
>CAYUPT010000605.1:0-2886 GCA_964446725.1 uncultured Bradymonadales bacterium
CATAGCCGCACACGGCCTGGGCGCCGATCGCTGGAGCAGTGGACTGACGACAGCCAATGAAATGGCGGCGCAGGACTGTCTGGCTACGGTGGCCATCGATCTTCCGGCGCACGGAGGGCGAACGACCGGCGTCGATGATGTCCATCCGGAGACCACACCGACGGCCAGTGGCGCCGATTTTCTGGGCGCCGACCTCATCGCCAGTAAACAGAACCTCGTGCAATCTGTCGGCGATCTATTCGGTCTTGTCCGCGTCATCGAAGGCGACGATGAGTCCAGTGGGCTCGACGACATTTTCGAGGGCCTGGACGCCGCGCCGGTCTTCGACGACGCACCGACCTTCGGCGCTCCCGTCGCCTATCTGGGGATTAGCCTCGGCGGCATTATGGGCGTGGCGTTTTCGGCGCTAGAGCCCGCGATCTCGACGGCCGTCTTTCACGGCGCCGGCGGCCGTTTAAGCTGGCTTATCGAGGGCGACGACGAGGGCCCGTCGGTCATCGGCGCTCCACTGATCGAGATGCTGGAAGATGAATTCGAGCTGACGCCCGGCGACGAGGACTTCTTCGATACCATGGTCTTCGTGCAGTGGCTCGTCGACCGCGTCGATCCCTTCGTGTACGGCCAGCCCGCCACCAGCAGCGGCGATCAACCCCTGATGTATGACGGCGACGGCGGCTTTGGTCCGGTCACCGGCGATAGTTGCGAGGAGAGCGAAGATTGCGACGAATTCTGGGAGTGTCAGTCCGTGGACGACGACGATGTCTGTGTTCAGACGACTCCTCCCGTCGAGCCCATGCTGCAGATGGCGGAAGGCGATCGGGTGGTCGTCAATCGCGGAACCGAGGCGCTGGCCGGCGAATTTGGCATCGACCTGCAGGATACGACCTTTGACGGCGTCGACCACGCCTTCATCACGATCTTTGACGATACGGACGACCAATTCGACGCCGCGACCTGCGCGCGCCTCCAGGCCGGGGCCTGGATTGAGAGTGGGCTCTTTGCAGACGCCGTGCTGCCCTCGGAGCTCAGCGCCGACGAGTGTCTTTGAACTGTAGCCGCCGGGGCCCGGCGCTGAGCACACCGGGCGTAGCAGTGGTGATTTTTGCGACTGGAGATTCCGACTATGGAACTATCAAAACGACAACTGGCCATCGGATGCAGTTTGATGATGACTGCCATGGCCCTGCCGACAGCGGCGACGGCCGCCGGTTTTGCCAATACCGCCCACAGCGCCACGTCCGTTGGGATGGGAGGGGTCGGTACGGCCAATCCGAATGAACCGAATTCCAACTTTTTTAATCCGGCGTCGATGTCCTACGACGAGGACTGGAACCTCTATGTGGGCTCCACCTTTTTATTGCCCTCGGCGCAGTACACCAGCCCCGACGGTGACATCCAGACCGACGCCGAAACGGAGTTGTTCTATCCGCCGAATTTCAATCTTTCAGTGCCTCTGACCGACGAGCTGACCGCCGGTGTAGGGCTGACCTTTCCCTGGGGATTGGGAGTGGCGTGGCCGTCGGATTGGCATGGCCGCGAGAATTTTCGCAGTCAGTCGCTCGAGACCCTCAATCTCAATCCCAATGTGGCCTACCAGGTCGGTGATACCGGTCTGAGCGTGGCGGCCGGTGTGCAGTTGATGCGCTCCGCACTTCGACAGGAGCGGGCGGCCATTGTCCGCGATGACACAGAGGTCGACGTCATCCTCGGCGGTGTCGGCTACGGTATCGGCGGGACCTTCGGAGCGATGTACCAGGCCAACGAAGATGTGACCGTCGGGTTGCACTACCGATCGGCGACGGGCATCAACTACGAGGGGCGGGCCCATTTCAGCGACGACGTCGAGGGAACCCCCTTTGAGAGTCGAATGGTCGACCAGGATATCTCCACTCAAATTACCATGCCGCACGTCGTCAACGCCGGAGTCGGCTGGCAACTCTCCGATCCGGTCTGGCTGGGCCTGGACGTCAACTACATGACCTGGTCGACCTATGATGAGGTCCGCGTCGAGTACAGCGAGCAGAGTCCGGAGGGAGAGCCCGGAGAGACGGAACCGCCGACGGTTCAGGAGGGCAACTGGAATGACGCGGTGGCCGTTCGACTCGGCGGTCAATACACCCTGACCGATGCACTGACAGCCCGTGCGGGGTTGGCCTTTGATATGACGCCGGTCCCCGACGAGACAGTCGGACCGTCGCTGCCGGATAATAACCGCTTTGTCACCTCTGCCGGGGTCGGATACGGCTTCGACGCCTTTCGCGCCGATCTGGGGTATCAATACATCTTTGTCGCCGAACGGGTCATCGACAACGGAAATGTCGACGGCACCTATCAGATGAGCTCCCACGTTCTGGGACTGAATTTCGGCTACGGGTTTTGATACCAGTCGGGCCGGCGTGGAGGCGCCGATGGGCGCCTCCGTGTCGACGGTTCATCGACGACCAAAAAAATGGAATACAAATAGGGGGGTAAGTTCGTTAAAATGCATGTGGGTGCGTTCGGGCATCACTGGTATCAAAACAACCGTCAGGAGAGGTCGACGATGCTGATTCGAAAGAAGCGCTGGTTACTGATTACGGTATTATTTGTGATGGCGCCGATGGCGGGCCTGGTATTCGGTGTCTTCGGTGGTTTACACCTGATGGACCGGGTGACCGACGACGTCGAAGTCCACTCCGAGCGGGCCGTTGAGTCATCGGAGACCGACACCCGACAGTCGGCGGCCGATGCGACGCTGACACTGCCCCACGGGGCGGAGGTGACCGTCGATGAGTTGGCGCCGGAGCGCAGGGTGGTCATGGTGGTCATGAAAGATGTCGATTGCCCGGTGTGCCAGCGGCAACTGCGAGTGCTCTCCGAACACCTCAATGAACTGGAGCGTCAGGG
>CAYUPT010000606.1:0-2882 GCA_964446725.1 uncultured Bradymonadales bacterium
CGCCATCGGCGCACTCGACGCCGTCACAGGGGTCGCTTTCTTCGGCCAGACACTCCCCGTCCTCGCAGTACTCATCGTCGCCGCACTCCACGTCGTCGCAGGGATCGGCGTCGTTGTCATCGTCTTCGCTGTCGTTACTGCTGAAAAAATTATCTTGCGGTGGATCACCGTCGTCACTGCAGGCTGCGACGAGACCGAATATCAGAAGGCCCGTAAGCAATATCAACCCGATACGCCTACCATGTGCTGTTGTCGATCCACTCATAGTTCCACTCTCACTCATTGAAGGCTTTGGCGTCTGGTTGCCGCCAATCGATTCCGACCATCTACAGTTGAACGTTCAAGCCGCGTCCCCCGATTAGCTCCGGCCTCAGACCCTGTGCCGTAAAGCCGATTGTTACCGGCTCGGGAAAAACGCATTCCATCAAAATGGTTGACCATTCACTCGTACCAAGACCATAGCGAAAACAAACTCCGGTTCCGAAGTCCCCACCCCATTTTTCCTGAAACGCCTTGTAAAGCTGTGCAACGCACAACTCGAGCCATTTGTCGCTGAAGGCTCGCCACCGTCTGTACAACTACCACAACAATCGGGCCCACACCCACTACAGCCCCAGTGATTGCTGGCCTCCCCGACAAAATCCTGTGCGGTTGAGTTCGTCGTCGCGATCCAGATTCAGTCCCAGTCGGTTGCAGGTCTGCTTGAAGAGTTGAGCCATCGCCTTCCAGCGAGGCCCGTTGCCGACCATGCGATCGCCGAAATCGCTTTCGTTGCGACGTCCGCCGCGAAGTTCCTCGATGGCCGACAACACCCGATCGGCGCGCTCGGGCCGAACCTCGCGCAGGCGCTTCTCAAAGACCTCGTCCACCGGACCGGGAAGTCGCAACAGGGTCATAAACGCCCGCGATGCTCCGGCCGCGGCGGCCCGCTCCAGAATTTCGGGGATGCTGCTGTCGTTGAGGCCCGGAATCAGCGGCGCCAGACTGACGCCGACATCGACGCCGGCGTCGGCGAGCACTTCGACGGTCCTAAAGCGCTGAGAGATCGTCGTCGCTCTCGGTTCGATGGCCCGGCCCAACTCGTCGTCGGCAAAGGGGATGCTGACGAATACGCGCACTCCGTTCCAGTCGGCCATCTCGCCGAGGATATCGATGTCTCGCCGGATCAGTGCTCCCTTGGTGATGATCCCCACCGGATTGCAGCGGTTGGCGCATACCTCGAGACAGGCCCGGGTGATTTCGTAGGACGCCTCCAGCGGCTGATAGCAATCGGTGACGCCCGAAAAGACAATCGTCTCTGGGGCCCAGGATTTGCGATCGAGTCGGTCTCGCAGGCGCCCGGCGGCATTGGTCTTGACGACCAGCCGCTTTTCAAAATCGGAGCCGGCGCCAAAATCGAGATATTGATGGGTGGGCCGCGCATAGCAGTAGATACAGCCATGAAAGCAGCCCCGATAGGGATTGAGCCCGAAGCGAAACGGCAGATCCGGACTTTCATTTTCGCTCAAGATCGAGCGGGCCTCTTCTTCGTAGACCACAAGCCGCGCCTTGGGGGGCCTGCCGAGCCACTCGACGTGATCGGACCTCCAGGGATTGGGTGGGTTATCGACTCTGCGCGGCTTCATTCGGGCTCTTCGGTGTGTTCTTCGGCGGCCTGTCGCACCTGGTCGGCGGCATCGACGGCCGACGGGTCATCATCGCCGCCGTCGTCGTCATCGATTGATCCGGCGCCGCGCATCTCGGACCACGAGCGCTGGTTTTCGACGATCTGACCCGGTGTCTCGTCGTAGTCCTCGCTGCCCCGGGGCATACCGCGCTCAACCGGTTCTCCATCGGCCACATAGTCCACAAAATACAGCGGAAGACTCTCGGCGAGCGGAAACTCACGGGAGTTCTGCAGGTGCACATGCAGATGGGGAGTCTGAGTCCGCCCGGAGCTTCCGCACTCGCCGACGGGATCTCCGGCGTCGACGACATCGCCCACACTGACCTCCAGCGACCCCTCTCTCATGTGCGCCATAAAAAGGTACTCGCCGGGCTCGACTTCGATGACGACGTGGTTGCCCAGAATATTGTTGGCGTCGTATTCACCGGGTTCGTTGTCCGGTTCGTTGCCCAGCCGCCGAATGACTTCGCCGCCCACCGGCGCCCGCACTACCGCCTCGTAGCAGTAATGGTCTTCGAGCGCCGAGCCGTCGCCCTCGTAGCGCTGGCCATCGACGACGGGGGCAAAATCGTAGCCGTAGCGATGGACCATCGTCGTTGCGTGATAGTTATACTTTCGCTCATCACCGCCGGCCATCGTCACCCACTGGTCGTCGAAGGGCAGTTGATAGTCGTGGGCTGACTCGTAGTCCGATGTCGACACCGGAGCCGTCAACAACGGCGCATTGCCGGCCACTCCGACCAGCAATAGACAACCGAAGGCGATGGTCCGCGAAAGCCGCATCACCGGCGGCTTAAACAGAGCTCGAAGCAGCCCCCAGAAGGTCAGCGGAATGGTCAGCACGCCGAAAAAGGAAATCCCCACCGAATAGGCGTATACACTGGGCATCCCCAGGCTTAGATAGGCGACGATAAACGCCAGAACCTGACAGACCAGAAGCCCCACGCCCAGTTGTGCCCACAACTCCCAGCGCTCGTCCTGGTCTTTCATCCGTTCGTACAGGCCGCGTGGCTCGTCGTTGGTATTGTCGTCGCTCATGATTCATTCCTCACTTCACTGCGTTCGGTGGCAACTTCGGGTGCGTCGCCAGAGGCGACCAGCTGTGTCGGACGCAACAACATCACTCCCGGGCCCGGTCGTCAACCCCGGTTGCTGCGGAATGCTGCCCCGTCTTTTTACCGGAACTGGTTGCCGCAGCCGGCCCGGCATTGTTAGC
>CAYUPT010000607.1:0-2873 GCA_964446725.1 uncultured Bradymonadales bacterium
CTTCGACGCTACCGGCGCCGATATGTTCGCCGAGACGACGACCGAAAATGTCAATCAGCGCTTTGCGATTATGATGGACGACGAAGTCCAGAGCGCGCCGGTTATCAACGAGCCGATCACCGGTGGTCGGGCCCGTATTACCCTCGGTGATATGCAGTCGTATACCGAGATTCAGGAAGAAGCACAGAACTTGGTAATTGTCCTGCGCCACGGCGCCCTGCCGGCTCCCATCGAGCGTCAATTCGAAACCATGGTCGGCCCGACACTCGGCCAGGATTCGATCGATTCCAGTGTGCGGGCGCTGATCATTGCCAGCCTGCTGGTGATCTTCTTTATGCTCATTTACTACCGGCGCAGCGGCGGAGTCTCGACGATTGCGCTGTTAATGAACCTGACATTTATCATGGCCATCCTCGCCGGGCTGGGCGCGACGCTAACACTGCCCGGTATCGCCGGTATCATTCTCACCGTCGGTATGGCCGTGGACGCCAATGTCATCATCTACGAGCGAATACGCGAGGAGTACGTCGCCGGAAAACCGATGAATGAGTCCGTCGATGAGGGCTTTAACAAGGCGTACTCCGCCGTATTTGACGCCAATATCACGACCGGTATCGCCGGACTGGTGCTGCTTCAGTACGGAACAGGGCCCATTCGTGGGTTTGCCGTCACCCTGCTTATCGGGATTGCGGCCACGCTGTTTACGGCGGTGTATGTTACGCGGCTTCTATTCCTGGAATGGCAGGAGCGCACGAAGTCTCACAAGTTGAGCATCTGAATCGGCTCGAAGATACCGAACGAAGTAGCGAATCGCCGGCTCTGTAGTCGGCGCCTCAGAAAGCGAAGAGATCTCTATGAAGATGTTCCAAATATATCCCTACGATGCGGACCATGACCTGCTTGGAAAGCGCAGGTACACCGTCTGGATCTCGGCACTCTTCCTGATCGGCAGCATCTTATTGCTCGCTCTGATCGGTCCCCGCTGGGGCATCGATTTTCAGGGCGGCACTGAGATTATTGTCGAGTTCGAGGAGACCGTTGAAGCCCAGGACCTGCGTGAGGCCGCCGAGGCCATTGACCTCGCCGATCCGCTGGTTCAGCAATTCGGCGGCGACGACGATAACCAGTTTATGCTCCAGACGCGCGATGTCGCAGTCGTCGGTGACGACGATTACGAGGCGATCATCGACGAGCTCTCCCAGATCGAGCATCATCAGATGACCGATCCGATGGAGGAGCAACCGGACCGGATGCAGGTTCGCTTCGACGAGGCCGTTTCCCACGACGCTCTCCACGAGGCGGTAGCCGCCGGCGGTATCGAAGAATTGGAGATTCAGGAAACCGGACAGCGCGACGAGCACTGGTACATCCTCAACTTCCAGGATCTTCAGCGCCACATCGAAGCCGGTCTGTCGGAGTACTTCGGTGATGACTTCGACGAAGCAGGCGGGATTCAGCGACTGGAGTCCGTCGGCCCCCGCGCCGGTGAGCAGCTTCGAAACGACGGCATGCTCGCCATGATCATCGCCCTGGGCGCCATCTTGCTGTACATCTGGGTGCGATTCGACATCCGCTACTCTCCAGGTGCCGTCGCCGCCCTGGCCCACGATATTACGATTGCTCTGGGACTGTTCATTCTACTCGACATCGAGTTCAGTCTCCCGATTGTCGCCGCCCTGTTGACTATTATCGGTTACTCGCTCAACGACACCATCGTTGTCTTTGACCGTATTCGCGAAAACCTCGAGAGCGCTGGCGGCCGTTCCGTCGAAGCCGTGGCCAATACGGCGATTAACCAGACGATGAGCCGTACATTGGTCACATCACTGACGACGCTCGTTGCCGTCGGCACCATTGCCGCTGTGGCTACGGGATTGATTCAGGACTTCGCTCTGGCCCTGGTCGTCGGTGTCATCATCGGTACCTATTCGTCGGTCTTTGTCGCCTCGCCGGTCATGCTCAAAATGGATGAATATCTCAAAGAGCGCGAGAAGACCGAGGAGTTGCTCAACGAACAGCGCGGCGAAGAGCCCGAAGCTGAGACCGGTCCTGTGGTCTAAGTGACTACACGCTCGAATCGTTGAGGTGTTTGCCCGGGTCGTCTTGTTCGACCCGGGTTTTTTTTATACTTCGGCTTAAAGCCTGGTACTTCTCGGACCGCTTTGATCACCGTGGTTCCATAGGTTTTCGTCTGCTCCTCCGGGTGGTCACGGTGACGTGGTCGCCCTTTTTTGTTAGGTTCAAGTCACCCAAGATGCTCGAATGTAGAATCTCCCTTCGTTCACTGCTTCTCAGGTTCGGGACACGCCACCGATGAAAAGTCGTCGGAAAGAGTGGGTCGTCTATCGGACCCGTAAACAGCGCGAGGAGCAGCTGGTTCGGGCTCTGGATATTCATCCACTGACGGCGCGGATCCTGCTTCGACGCGGATTTTCCGACGTCGACCGGGCTCAGCGCTTTCTGCACCCTCGCCTCGATGAGATGCACAACCCCTTTTTGATGAAGGGGATGGACGATGCCGTCTGCCAGGTTTTGACGTCCATCGACCGCGGTGAGAAGATTCTGGTCTACGGAGACTACGACGTCGACGGCGTCTCCAGTGTGGCACTGGTCTATGAGTTTTTGTCGCAACTCGGGGCACGCGTCGATTATCACGTGCCGCTGCGCGACCAGGAGGGCTACGGATTGCATGTCGATACCGTCCGTCGCGCCGCTGACGACGGGTGCAGCCTGATTATCACCACCGATTGTGGCATCTCGAATGTCGAAGAGATCGCACTGGCCAAAAAGCTCGGCTTGCGCGTCGTGGTCATCGACCACCACACCATCCCCGATACCCTTCCGCCGGCAGATGCCATTCTCAATCCCCTGCA
>CAYUPT010000608.1:0-2861 GCA_964446725.1 uncultured Bradymonadales bacterium
GAGGGCGGTCTGAAGATTTTCAGCCAATCCAATTTCGGGGATCCGCGGCGCCTGGCGAATCGAGAAATGGCCGGTATGGACCGCCTCAAAGTCGTGTTGTTGGAGTTCGTCGACGAGTTCGGCGATGACGTCGTCGTCGAGTCCATTGGCGGAGTCGACATCGGATAGTATCTGCTGTGCCTGTTCGGCGCGCTGTTGATTTGACGGCGTGATGCCCTCTTCGTCGCGCAAGATTTGGGAGGCGATCTCGCGGCGCAGGGGGCGGTCCAGTGATCGGCGTTCGGCCTCGGTGCGATCGTCGAGTTGCCACACGAAGGCGCCGTGTCGAGACTCCGAGATGCCGGTGTCACCGATGTCGGCGTTGGCCGCCTGTGGAGTGCGATGACGGCTCAGAGCGACGTCGGTGCGAAGCTCGAGCCCCATGTCATCGGCAACGTCGTCGGGACTGTCGCCGTCGTCGAGGCGTTCGGCGGCTCGCTGAAGTGCATCGCGGTCATCGTCATCGCCGGTAAGCGTCGTCGCCTCCAGCTGGGCGGGGCGGATAAATCGATCGCGGTTGTCGCGAAAGTGCTCGCGGATCTGGCGGTCGTACTGTTCGACGGCGCGGTCGATCTCCGTCGAGGTCGGTGTGTTGTGGAGACTGGCGACGACGACATCGGCGGTATCGCGGGCCTCCTGATAGATGGCCCACAGCTGTTCATCGGGAAATTCGTCGGCCACTTCTTCGACGAGTTTGTCATTGAGGATCATGTCGTGGGCCAGATGGCGGACGTCATCGATATCGAGGCCGACGTCGGCCAGTTCGTCGCGCAGCTCTTCGGCGCCCTCGCCGTTTTGGAATAGCGGGAGATATCGCTGGAGCTGGTCGTGACCGGCGATCATCGAGGTCTCGTCGGCGGCGCTGATATCGATGCCGCGCTCGGAGGCGATGCGTCGCACGATCTGAAAGTGCAACAGCTGGCGCACCAGATTGCTCTGAGCGTGCGGAAATTGGATCCAATCCGGTTCGCCCTGTGGGATGTCGCCGTCTTCGACACCGGCGGCGACCAGTCGCGTCCGCTCCACGGCGGTTTCGACGTCGTCGACGGTCAATTCGATATCGCCACCGCCACCGTAGGCGACGAGGTCGTCGCGCTGCTGGAAGACGTCTTCGTCCTGTGACTGCTGGGTCGGCTCGTCGTCGGAGCTCGGTGAGGCGTCGTCGCGTTCGCAGCCAATGGGCGCGATACAGAGGACGAGCAGGGCGATCAGGACAGTACGGATACTTGCGCGCATGTGGGCTCTCTGCTACCAGTTCGAGGCGTTTGGATGGCCGCGCGTCAGTTCAATGCGGTCTACACGTTGCCACGAGCTGTCGTGGTACTCAACAGTCGATACGACGCAACATCATCTACAACCTCGCGAGGTTGCCACAGCGGACCCGCACCGGCTGCTCCCAGTCGGCGCGGACGCCCAGGGCGACTGAGCAGTTTTTCTTCAAGGGAGAATTGGTTATGAGCAAACAGAGCCCCCTCGAAATCGTCAAGGACAACCACGGATCGAAGGCCGAATTGGCCAAAAAGGTCTTCGAGCTTCTCGATCACCCGGAAGACGAAGACGACGTCCACGATCTGGAATACAACGTCCAGACGATGAGCAATCGCAAGTTGTTGCGTCTGTGGAACGCCTACCAGGTCATGGAAAATACCTTCGGTTCCAAAGCGGAGATGGTCGACGCCATCGTGGCCGCTAAATTTCCCAACGGCAATGAGGATTACGCCGAAAAAATCGCGGACTTCACGGTTCCGAAATTGCTCGAGTTGGCCCGGCAGCAGGGATTGGTCAAGCAGTCCGAGCTGGGCTGGCGCAGCTGACAAAGCCCGGCGCGCCGACGGAGGTTCCAATCTCGATAAAATCGGAATTGCTGCGTGATTTATTCCGAGTCGACGGCGGTCCTTCGTCGGTGTGACGACTTGTTTTTTTTCCGTGGTGACAGTACAATACCGCAGCCTTAGCGTGTGTCGTACAGAGTACGAGCCGAGAGATCATCAGCGGCACGGCGAGGTCGATCACATCGTCTGGAATCGGAACGACGCCGGCAGTTGTACGATCTGCGGTGCCCGTCCAGGCGATTCTTTTTGACTTCCAGCGCGACGCGCGGTGAAGAACAGACCTGCTTGCGTCGGCGCGAAGTCGAAGAGATTGCCCAATTTTGTTGTAACGTGCGGAATCAGTGCGCCGACCCGACGGTGCCGGCTCGACGCGATGGATTTGCGTCCGGGGCCGTGGGCCGCCGATCGATTTCATCGGCCGGCGTGACATCGTGTCACTTCGCGGCAGGCGCTTCGGGCACTCGACGGCTGCAACTGCACACACCCTGTCAACGAGGAGTATTAAGGTGACGACAACTCCGTTCGATGTTGGAGACAATGCCGTTTATCCCGCTCAGGGGGTGGCGGAAATCGTGGGGCTCGATACCAAGGACATTATGGGGAGTAGTCAGACCTTCTACGTGCTCCGCGTAATGGATTCCGACAAGCGCATCATGATTCCCGTCAAGAATGTGGAAAGTGTCGGGCTCCGGCCGGTCATGGACGACAAGGAACTCGACGAGGTCTACGATATCCTCCGAGAGCGCGATGTCGATCTCAACCAGCAGACCTGGAATCGGCGATACCGCGCCTATCTCGAGAAAATCCAGACCGGAAGTCCCTACGAGATCGCAGAAGTGCTTCGAGATCTCAATTTATTGAAGTTTGAAAAGACGCTGAGCTTCGGAGAGCGCAAAATGCTCGACAAGGCCCAGCGGTTGCTCGTCCAGGAAATGGCCGTCGCCAAGGATACCACCGAAGAGGCGGTCATCGAGGAATTGGAGCATATCT
>CAYUPT010000609.1:0-2858 GCA_964446725.1 uncultured Bradymonadales bacterium
ACCTTCTTGGCGTATCCGCGGGACTCGTTAAAGGGGATTTCCTCGACGAATTCGTCGAGCGGCATGTCGTGGCCGCGCATGTCGAGCCAGCCGCTGACGCGGTGGGGGCCGCCGTTGTAGCCGGCGAAGGCCAGCAATTCCTGACCGTGGAATTTGCGGACCAGTCGACTGAAGTAGAAGACGCCCTGTTCGATGGAGTTTTGCTCCTCCAGTAAATCGAAGGGGCCGAAGTCGTCGGCGCCAAAGAGGTCGGCGATTTTGAGGCCCGTCCGGGGAATGACCTGGAGGAGGCCCAGGGCGTCGGCGATGCTGATGGAATCGGGGTTAAAGGAGCTCTCGACGAGCATCAGAGCCCAGATCATATAGGGGTTGACGTTGTGTTCTTCGGCCAGGGGAATGACCTGTTCGGGAAACGCTCGCGGATAGGCCATCTGCCAGTAGCGCGCCGCTTCACCGGTGGGCTGCTGACGAAGCCACCAGGTATCACTGAGCGCGAATTGGCGCACCATGTGGTAGTCGCCGACTTCCTGGAGGGCTTCGATAAGCAGGGGCCGGAGGTCGCTGCGCCGGTCGTAGATTTCTCGTTGGCGCTCCAGCAATTGTTGTTCGCCGTCGGCGTCGTCGGGAACCGGGAAGCGAAGGGCGTCGTCATCGGGCTCCATGCCCCACAGATCGGCGCGCTCCGAGCGGCGCCGGTTGTCGATGTGATAGGACCATCGGCGATGAGACAATTCGTGGGGCTCGCCGCCGGGCCGCGAGCGGTTTGAGAGGGCTCGGTACTCCAGGGCGACATCGCGGATCACGCGCCGGGCCTCGGGATACCAGCCAGCCATCCACAACCAGCGAGCCCGTTGCAGCTCGGGAAAGAGTTCGCCGGCCTCGTCGATGGCGCGCTCCAGTCCGCCGACGTGGCTTCGGTCCTGGTAGGCCGTCAATTCCGTCGATGGCGACGGACCGATCATATCGCCGCGCTGATAGTCGATAAAACCGATGTCGGAGTCGTGGCGACCGTCCCAGTAGATGCGGGCTTCCGTATTGAATTGGACGCGTTCGGTGGTGTCGCGAAATTGGACGGGCGTGGGCCCGGCGATGCGTCCGGCGTTGATGTCATCGGTCTGGGCCTCGGGCTGTGAATCATCGCCGGAGGCCGCTGCGGCAGTGGACTCGACAGGTGATTGTATTGCGGCACCGAACGGCGCGTTGCCGACGCTCCAGGTCAGGCCGTAATGCGGCGTGGTAAAGCCGGCTTCCAGCGCCGTGCAGTCGCCATCCGAGCAGCGCTGATGGAGGGCCGTCTCCGCGGCCGGCTCCCGGATGTCCTCGACGCCGATGGGCTGGGTGCGTGGATTGGCCCGCTCGGGACTGGAATCGTCGCCGGCTTCCATGTCGTCGGCTTCGGTATCGACAGCATCGAAGGTGCTAAAGACCAGCTCCGCCTGTTCACTGACCCGGTCGGCCTGGGCGATCATCGTCTCATCGACGGTCTGGCGCTGCTGCAGATCGGTGAGCCGATTGTCGGCCTGCAGGCCGTAGTAGCCGCTGGGTCGGTCGGCGGCGATATCGGCAAAGAGGGCCGCGGCTTCATCTTGTCGACCGGCGCGCTCCAGGGCCCGAGCCGACCAGTATCGATACTGGGCCCGAGTCTGGCCGCGAGAGCCGCGAGCCAGGCGCTCAAAATTGTCGTGAGCGTCGTCGAAACGCCCCGTCTTGTACTTGAGATACGAAAAGTGCCATCCCCGCCGCTGAGCGCGGGTGTAGACATCC
Organism: uncultured Bradymonadales bacterium; assembly: GCA_964446725.1. Taxonomy (GTDB): domain Bacteria; phylum Myxococcota_A; class Bradymonadia; order Bradymonadales; family Bradymonadaceae; genus SLJM01. Next base: position 1,765 of record CAYUPT010000609.1, read on the forward strand.
TCAAATAGCTGGTAGGCCTCTTCGTAGCGACCGTATCGCTCGTAGAACTCGGCGATGGCCTGTTTGGTTCGACGCGTCGACGAGTCGGAGTACAACTCCTCGAGGACCTGTCGGGCCTCATCGAATCGACCCAGTCGAGCCAGCGCGAAGTTGCTGTAGCGGTAGATGACGCGTTCGTTGAATCCATCCTCGTAGCCCGCCTCGTAGATCCGGCGAGCTTCGGCGAAGTACTCGATGGCACCGGCGAAGTCGTGGCTGTGATAGGTGTTGAGGGCGATGCGCTGGAGGAGCTTGTTTTCGAGTTCGGAGTGGCCGTCGGGAGTGCGAATGTCCTCTCGCAGATCGGTCATCAACTCGTGGGCCAACGGCCAGAATTTGTCGACACTGAGCTGGCGGTATTGCTCGTAGCGTTCCTCGGGATCGATGGGGGTTGGGACGTGACCGTCGTCGGCCAGTGCCTAGAGTCGCTGTTCGGCGCGCTGGCCCTCGTCTTTGTAGGGAAATTCGAAATGCGCTCGCTGATAGGCTTCGGCGGCGGCGTCCAACTCGCCGAGTTCCTCCAGGGTCTTGCCGTAGAAGTACAGGGCTCGATGGCGCCTGGGGTAGTCCGGGAAGGTATCGATGATCTCTTCGAGCACCGGACGCGCTTCGGCAAAGCGGCCGGCTTCCACGAGTGCCTTCGACTGCTGGGCCCGGGCTCGGAAGTGCAACGGGCTATTGCCGTCGTCGTAGATCGAGGCGAAGACATCGGCGGCCTCCGAAAAGCGCTCCATATCGCGCAACGCACTGGCCCGAAGCCACCGCGCGTAGTCATCGACGGGGAGCGCTGTTTCCAGCGCATCGAGTCGATCGACGGTGGTCTCCAGATCGCCGAGTTCACGGCCGATGTAGGCGTGCTGGAATCGCGCCGTATCGCGATCGCGAGGGCTGTCGAGGCAATCGGCGTCGAGGAGGCTGGTCAGCCGATCATCGGCGTCGTCGAACTCCTGGTGATGGACGCGCAGGCGGATGTCGTCGAGGTCCGTCGAGAGCTCGTCGCATTCGCGGACTGGAGCATCGGCTTGTGGCCCGGTGGAGTCGTCGGCCGTGGCCTG
>CAYUPT010000610.1:0-2847 GCA_964446725.1 uncultured Bradymonadales bacterium
CGATCTTGGCGATCACCAAGGCCGCCGGCTACAAGGGGATGGTCATCGCCGTCGACGAGGTGGAGACGATTCTCCGGATGCGCCGCGATGTGCGCGGAAAATCCCTCAACGGGATTCGCCAGATCGTCGATGCCGCCGGTTCGTTTCCGGGGCTGTTGTGGGTCTTTACGGGAACGCCCGAGTTTTACGATTCCAAGCGCGGCGTGGCCTCGCTTCCGCCGCTGTACGATCGCATCGAATTTATCAAAGAGGGCGACTTCGCCAGTTCGCGTCAGCCACAGCTCGAGCTCAACCCCTTTGACCGTGAGCGGCTCTACGAAGTGGCCGTGCGGTTGCGGGAACTATTTCCGGCCAATCAACCCAAACGCATCGATGCGAAGATCACGGATCGATTCATTGAGCAGTTGGTGGACGAAGTGACCGAGGGCTTTGCCGGCGACGTCGGTGTGGTACCGCGGCAATTTCTGCGCCGATTTGTCAATCATCTGGATCTCGTGGAAGAGCGCAGTGATTACGATCCGAGTCAGATTGCGGGCTTTGACGATGATGTGTTGACACCGGAAGAGCAGGCGGCATTGTCCGGTGACTCGACCTACGACAGTGACGACAGCGACGGCGACGACCTGGTTCCGGCAGAGGATGTCTGGTGAGTGTCTTCAGTCGATTCAATCCGCGTCTTCAGGAGGCAATCGTCTCCCGATTGGGGTGGACCGACCTTCGCGAAGTTCAGGAGATCGCCGGCCAGAGAATACTGGACGGCGATAACGCCGTCGTATTGGCGCCGACGGCGGGAGGAAAGACCGAGGCGTCGATGTTTCCCGCGATATCGAAGCTTCTGGAGCGGCCGACGGACGCCATCGGCGTGTTGTATGTGGCGCCGATTAAAGCGCTTCTGAACAATCAGGCCGATCGACTGGGGACCTATACGGAGATGGTGGGTCTTCGCCGTTTCGTCTGGCACGGCGATCAGACGACGTCGAATAAGCGAGCATTTTCCAAAAATCCGGATGAGTTGTTGATGACGACCCCGGAGTCGCTGGAGGTGATGTTCATCTCGTCGAAGGTGCCGACGGCCCGCTTTTTCGAGGACCTTCGGATGGTGGTGATCGACGAGATTCACGCCATGGCGGGCACGGATCGGGGGGCTCATCTCATCAGCGTTATTGAGAGACTTGCCGAGCTCTCTGGCAACGATGTTCAGCGCATCGGGCTCAGTGCAACCGTCGGCAATCCGGATCAGATCGTGGACTGGGTCAGTGGTTCCTCAAAGCGCGACCGCGTCGTCGTCGATCCACCCAGCCCTCCGGCGAAACGGGAGTTGTTGATCACCTGTCGAGACAGCCTGGATGCACTGGCCCAGGATGCCGCGAAATCGGCGAAGGGAAATAAGAGTCTCTTTTTTTGCCAGAGTCGGTCGATTACGGAATCTGTGGCAAAGCGGATGCGCGCCGACGGGATGACGGTCTTCGTCCATCACAGCTCGGTCTCCAAAGAGGAGCGAGAGGACGCGGAGGCTCGGTTCAGCAAGGGCGACGACGTCTGTATCGTCTGCACCTCTACGCTGGAGCTGGGAATTGACATCGGAGACTTGGACAGAGTGTTTCAGGCCAATGCGACGGATACGGTCAGCTCCTTTATGCAGCGCATGGGGCGGACCGGGCGGCGCGAGGGGCAGGCGGCGAATACGACCTTTTTCTGCGAGGCGCCGCTCGGAGTGTTGCAGGCCGTCGGGCTCATTGAACTCGCAAAGCAGGGATGGGTGGAGTCCGTGGAAGTAAGTGATCGGTGCTTGCCAGTGCTGGTCCATCAGCTTCTGGCAATGACCATTGCCTACGGGAGTATTACTGAAGACGAGGCGTGGGAGACGCTGTCGAAGATTCCCGATTTCCGGGGGGTGACCAAAGAGGAATATCATCAGGTCATCGGGCATATGGTGGAACACGACTTTTTGTATCCCATGGGCGGAACACTAACGTTTGGCGATGAAGCCGAGCGGATATACGGGCGGCGAAATTTCATGGAATTGTATGCCGTCTTTAGCAGTCCGCAGCTCTTCGATGTGATCACCCGGGCCGGAAAGGAGCTGGGCTCGTTGGAGCAACAATTTGTCGACCAGGTCCTGGAAGATCAGACGTCCTTTCTTCTCGGTGGTCGAGCCTGGGATGTGGCGGAAGTCGATTTTGGGCGGCGTCGCATCGAAGTCGTTCCGGCTCCGGAGGGCAAAAAGCCGAGCTGGGGCGGGTTTATGCCGCAATTTCTGAGCCGCCGATTGTCGGAGCAGATGCGCGAGGCGCTCAAGAGCGACGAGGAGTATTCGTATCTGCACGAAAGTGGTCTTCGGGCACTGATGATGATGCGTGAGGACTTCGAGGTTTTGCTGGAGGGAACGGATACCCCGGTAGAGCGCGGCGCCGGCGAGTTGACCTGGTGGACATTTGCCGGAGGGCGAATCAACTCCACGCTGAGAGCCGTTTTTCGTGAATTGCGCGGCTGGGACGTCTCCGCCGACAATCTAAAGCTCCGGATAGAGGGCGAAGGCCTACTCGGCGGTGGGTTTGACGAGATGTGCGCCCGATTGGAGTCGCCGGAGTTTTGGGATGATGAACTCCCCTGGAAGAGCATAGTCCGGAAGTTGCCGGACTATCGATTGAGTAAATTCCAGAAGTTGCTTCCCGAATGGGCACAGCGCGAACTCGTCGCCGAGTTTCTGCTCGATGTGGAGGCGACCAAGGCGTTTTGCGAGAGCTCCTCGGGTAGATGAAAGTCGTTAAGTAAATGAGGTAGCTGGAGACGCCCCTCCGAGCGTCGGCTGGACAGCGCCGACGCCCACCTCCCCGATCGAGACGC
>CAYUPT010000611.1:0-2844 GCA_964446725.1 uncultured Bradymonadales bacterium
TCGCCCGCATCGGCTCCCAGTAGGGCGGAATCGAGTCCAGCAAGGTCAGTAGATTGGAGATGCCGACGATGCTGACGCCGCAGGCAAAGGTCTCCGGCGTAAACGCCAGCCCGGCGAGGGCGGCGTAGCCGCCGTAGCTTCCGCCCATAATCGCCACGCTGTTGTCGTCGGTTATACCCTCATCGACGGCCCAGTCGACGGCGTCGATCAGGTCGTCCTGCATCGCCGCGCCCCACTCTCGGTTGCCGGCGTTGATGAAGTCTTTGCCAAAGCCGGTAGAACCGCGAAAATTGACGCTCAACACGGCGTAGCCGCGGTCGGCGAGCCACTGGTGTTCCGGGTTGTAACCCCAGCTATCGCGGGCCCAGGGGCCGCCGTGGACGTTGAGTACCAGCGGGATCGATTCTTCGGGCATCCCCGCGGCGTCGGTATCGACGAAATGAGGCACCGTCAGGTAGCTGACCAATTCCCGGTCGTCGCGGCTGTCGATGACCACCGGTGTCATCGGATGGAGTTCGGCGTCCTCCAGGCGAGGTCGGTCGAAGAACATAAATTCGGCATCCTCTTGGCCGCGGTTGTACAGATAGTAGCTTCCGGGGGCGTCGTCGGCCTCGAAGTGAACGATCCAGGTGTCGTCGTCGAGCGGGCGGTCGACGACCTGCATCTGGCCGTCGTCGAGATCGTCGAGAAATTCGAGGTCGTCGGCGATCTCATCATCGATGGCGCTCCATTCGGTGCGCTCGTACTCCACGGCGGCGGCCTGAACGGTGCGGTCTCGGGGATCGACGAGGGCGTCGATAACGTCAGCCCGGTCGTCTTCGTGCAACACGGTGCGCTCGTCGCCGTCGAATTCAAATTCGACGAGCGCCGCGGTGTCGCCGTCGCGGCTGTCGCGGGCGTAGGCCAGCTCTCCGGAGCGGTCGAAGCCCACAAACTGGGAGGTCATGGCATCCTCCATCGGGATCTCTTCGTAGAGTTCCCATCCGTCGGGTCCATCGGGCCCGTCGTCGCTGTCGGCGTCGGCGGCAAACCACTGCTGGCCGCCGTCGGCGGTCTCGCGCATGGCGAGTCGCACCGCGAGGTCGCTATCGGCGGCGAAACTGGAAAATCCGGGGTTTTCGACGACCATCTGCGAGTCGCCGTCGACGATGTCGACGCGGTGGACGTCGTGCAACTGCGGGTCGCGGTCGTTGAGCATGACCAAAAGTTCTCGCGGATGGTCCGGGCTGAGTTGCAGAATTCGGGCGTGGACCTCCGATTCCGGTGACAGCCGTGTGGCGTCGCCGCTGTCGATATTGACGGAGTACAGTGTCCAGTTTTCGTCGCCGTCATTATCCTGGCCGTAGACGATGTGATCGTCGGTATAGGCCCAGTGAAACCAGTGGATGCCGCGGTCGTCATCGTCGGTCAACGGCGCTGCGTCGTCGATGTCGTCGACCGGGGCGAGCCAGATGTTTTTGACGCCGTCATAAGGGGCCAGATAGGCGATGTGCTCGCCGTCGGGACTGATGCGGACGTGGCTGTATTCGGCGTCGCCGAAGAGATCGGTGCGCGCAATCGGGTCCCCGGCGTCGTCGTCGACCTCGTAGGTCGGTTGCTCAAATTGGTACGGGCTATCGTCGGCCGGCGACATTGAAGCGCAGGAAAGAGCCAGGGTACTGACCAGTGTCAGTGAGCAATAGATCGCAAGAATGCGCGACGACATGGGGCGCTCCAGAGTTCAGAAATATCAGTAAATTCCGCAATTCTACGGTAGATAGCACCGGCGTCGGAGTCGGTCAAATTCGTCGTCTTCATAACGCCTTGAGCCGAAGTAATCGACTTGAAGTAATAAACGCGCAGCGTTGGACATCCAGATTCGAACTCCGATCGAGATGGTCGACGAGGAGACGCCGGTGCCTCGCTTCCGATGTGGTGGAAGCCGGGTGTTAGGGCTGTGGACGAGTCCCGGAACCCCCCGTCGAGAGCGCCTTGTTGGCGCGGTTCAGAGACCGGGCAATGGCGTCGAAGATCCGATCGCGATCGGCCCCCGTGGAGGCCCGGATCGCCGCGGTGGGATGGTAGGTCACGAGTAATGCCTGGCCGTGTCGGGTCTGCATCCAGGCGTCGATGGATTCCGAGATCGCCACCGACTGGCCCAGCAGACTGCGGGCGGCGACAGTCCCCAGGGCGACGACGACCCGCGGTTGCACGGTGTTGAGTTCGGATTCGATCCAGGGATGACAGGCTTCGATTTCGTCGACCATCGGAGTTTGTGCCTGTCGGCGCCCACCGTCGGACTCGAATTTGAGGTGTTTGACGGCGTTGGTGATGTACAGTTCCTCGCGGTTGAGTCCGGCCTCGGAGAGGACGCGGTTGAGCACCTTGCCGGCCGGTCCCCGAAAGGGGTGACCGGTGCGGTCTTCGCGCTGGCCGGGCTGTTCGCCGACGAGCATCAGCGCCGCATCGTCGGGACCCTCGCCAAAGACGGTCTGTGTGGCTTCGCGGTACAGCGGACAGCCCTTACAGCCGGCGGCGGCCTCGGAGAGGTTCTCCAGATTCTGCTGGTCGGGGATGAAGGGACGTGCTGTCGGATAGTCGGTATTACTCATAATCCGGACTCCGGTGGGGTGGGATGGTCATCGGCGTCGATAGCCAAAAGTTCAACACCGGCGGCGAATCTCGAAATCCGGTGGCAGCGAATCAGTCCCGTCGTCGGGCCGCCGGCGGTGTGCGCGATGGGAGCGATGACGTCACCGGTGCCGAAGCCGACTGGGGGGCGTCCAAAATTAGGTCCGACGCCGTCGTTGACTAAATTTCGCACAATGGCGCCAATAGCCGGTCGACAGCCACCGCGGTTGTGGT
>CAYUPT010000612.1:0-2842 GCA_964446725.1 uncultured Bradymonadales bacterium
ACCCGGCCCGGTGTCTCCCGAAAATGCCTACCCGAAGAGTCGGTTTGAACCCGACTCCCGCAGAGCCCGGTTGAACCCTGCGCCGCACTGGCGCGCCCCGGCACTCACTCCGAGCCCGCCCACCCTACACGATGGGTTGGGACCCGGAGACTGCGCCTGACACCTCATCGAGGGCCGCCGCCCGTCTCGGAAGGTCAAAAGAATACGCAAATTGCGATTCTCGTCTTCGCGCGCTCCTCCGGGGTAGGCCTTTTCGATGAATCACCCCGGAGTGTGAGCGAGCTCACAGAGCAAGCGCTCGACGTCCCTTCCAACACTATTGTCGACGATTCGGGGGGAAGTTTTGCGTAATTTTTGGATTTTCCTGGCGGCGGGGTGAGTTTCCTGGACACTGTTGCCCTGGGCTCCCGCGCTATCGCTCGGGTCGCCCGGGGGGACGACGGACGCGGCTGTCGGTATCAGCTTCTGCGGCGGCCACGATGAGTTACGGTCTGGCATAAGCGATGACAGCGCCGGGAACTCGCCCGGGCTCGTCCCTTCGCGAAGATGTCATCGGCTCCAGCGTCTGCGTGGGTTTTTGGAGCGCGGCGAGCTTCGCCGCAGTCGATGACGACCGGGCCCCGAGCCTGCCGAGGGTCCGAGGAGGAATCGACAGGTGGCGTTGGGTTGGCGTAGAGCACCAAATTGTGCTCGCCGGCGGCGTAAAACCGGCGGTGCCTCTTTTTGAGGGGAGCGTCCCCGCCCTCGGTCGTGACGTCGTGCAGCACGAAGGGCATCGCGATGCCGTGCGAAAATAGCCGTCACCCACCGGAGCTCGGCCGCTCAAAGGGCACGGGCTCTGTGGGCGCTTCTTCGCTGTCATCGGTGTCGGAATCGGTATCGGCGTCGTCGGAGCGGTCGCGGGACGGTCGATCGGGAATCTCAATTTGTTGCGGTGTCTCCCCGGTGTCGGATTCGTCGCCGACGCCGCTGTCGTATTCATCGGATGTATCGTCGATATCATCGCTGTCGAGCTCGTCGGCGATGTCGTCATGTTCATCCGATGTTTCGTCGGCATCGCCGATGTCGCCGTGGCGGGATTCGTCGTCTCGGACCGGAGTGTCGTCTGTCGCGGAGGAATCCGACTCGGCTTTTAGGCCGGAATCAGAAGCAGCTTCTCCGATGTCGTCACCACCGGAAGGTGCAGAGAGCCACCGGTCGGTCACGGTTGTGGCGGTCTCGTGCGTTGTGGCGGCACTAAGGCGGGCCTGTTCAGCGGCGGTCTCCTCGCCGTTGGTGTCGGCTGTGGCGGAGGGCTCTTCGGGCGCCGGGGTGGGCTCCATATCGGCGCTGTCGCCGGAGGTCTGGCGGTCTGCGTCGGTCATAGTCAGGAAGCCGGCGACGGCGATAAACCCGACGACGACGGCCGCGAAGGCGATGGCGACCAGTGCCACCGGCGATGTCCATCGGGAGGCCTGTGAGGCAGTGTCGCGGTCGATATCCTCGGTGGGCTCGCGATTTGCGCGAGCTGCCCGGGGGGCCGTATCGGATTGATCGGCGTCCCGGGGGCCGTCGTCGAGGTCGTCGTTATTCGACCAGGCCTGCTGAGTGTGGCCGCTGACATCGACATCGTCGTCGATGTCGGGAGCATCAATCGATGCCAGTGTGGGGGCGGTGGCCAGTTCGTCGCGGCTGTCGGGGCTGTCGGCGTTCGCGGATGCATCGGGGGAGCTGACGGCTTCGATGCCGCGAGGCGTCGGTGAGCGGGAGGGGCGGCCGAATTGTCCGGCGCGGTCGGCGTCTTCGACGGCCTCTTCAAAGGCCGATAGCATGGCATCGGCGTCGGCGTATCGGTGGTCGCTGTCTTTGGAGGTTGCGCGTTCGATGACGTCGACCAGTCCGTCGGGTAGCGACAGTCCGGGTTGGGCGACCGGTTCCGGCAGCGGCTCGTTGATATGCTGAAACAATACCTGGAGGGGCTGATCGGCGTGGAAGGGAACCTGGCCACAGAACATCCGATACAGCAAAATTCCCATCGAATAGACATCGGAACGCACGGTGATATCGCCCTGGGCTCGGGCCTGTTCGGGCGACATATAATGCGGTGTGCCGAAGACTTCTCCGTCGCGCGTCAGGCCCTGGGCGGAGTCGCTGCTGACGAGGCGCGCCAGTCCGAAGTCGAGTAGTTTTGCGAAGTCTCGATCGTGGCCGGCGCGGGTGAGCATCACATTGGCCGGCTTCAGATCGCGGTGGACGATGTCGTGGCTGTGGGCTTCGGCGAGGGCCGACATGACCTGGCGCGCCACGTGAATGACCCGTTGCGTCGTCAGATCAGAACCCCGGAGCCACTCCTCGAGCGACGACCCGGAGGCGTATTCCATGACCATAAAGGGGCGCTCGCAGTCGTCGAATCCGAAGTCATGAAGGGTGATAATATTGGGGTGTGACAACTTCGAGATGGCGCGAGCTTCGCGAATAAACCGCTTGCGCCCGGTACTCGATCGGTTGACTTCGGCGTGCAGGACTTTGAGGGCGACGTCTCGCTGTACCGGTTGTTGGAGGGCCCGGTAGATGGCGCCCATTCCACCTTCGGCGAGCCGGTCAATGACGACGTATTTGTCGGCGACCAGTGTTCCGAGAAGGGCGTCGTTGGTCGACGCTTGGAGTGCGTCTTCGTCGACGAAGTAGAAATTATCGTCGGGACAAGCGCCCCCGACGCGGGGGCCGTGTTCCCCACAATTGGGACAAATGGGCATGCAGGTGTTCCGCAACGGAAATGATGATCGGCGGTCGTGGGTTGAGCACAGGTTGTCGACGGGTTGCGACGAGACAACGCAGTGAATGTCGACGGTAGGCTAACAAT
>CAYUPT010000613.1:0-2838 GCA_964446725.1 uncultured Bradymonadales bacterium
TGTGCGCTCGACGGTCAGGGTGAATGCGCCGAGGGTGTCGGGGGCGAAGGTGGTGACACCGATGCGGTAGGTTCCGGGTTGGAAGGTGGTCTCGATGCCGGCGTCGGTGGTGCCGATGTGGGCGTCGTCGTTTCGGGCGATGACCTCGCCGTCGCTGTCTTCGACCACCAGATAAGCGTCGAATTCTCGGCTTTCGAGTTCGATGTTGAGGTGGGTCTCGTCGTCGACTTCGATGGTGTAATACTCGACAAAGGTATAGCGCTCGGGGTGGAGGGCGGCGCCTTCGGTCAATGCGCCGTTGACGACAGCGTCGGGTTGGAGTCGTTCCGTCGGCGGCGGGTCGCGGAGCTCGGTCTCCAATTCAAATAACCCCTGTGGTTCGGCGCTGTAGGAGGTGATCCAGAGGGCGTAATCGCCGGCCTCGAGGGGCCGGATAAGACGGGCGTCCGATTGTTGGAGTGGGTCAGAGTCGACTTCGGTGACCAGCGTGTCGGTGCCGTCGGTCAATACCAAAACGGGGGCGAAGGCATCACTGTCGATGCGGGCGTCGAAGACCGCCGCTTCGTCGATGCTGAAGGTGACCATCTGGCCGGAGAGGCCGGAGTGTGGAAGGGGGGCGAGGTCCCGCGGAAGAAGGCCGTTGAAATCGGTGCCGACTCGAAAGTCGCGGGGCTCGTCGCGGTCGGCGGTGGTGGCCTGGACCTGGTAGTAGCCGTCGGGGCCGGTGGTCGGTCGCGCGATGCGCAATTCGTAGTCGCCGGCCGGCAGTTGAGCGGTCACCCTGGCGATCTGTTGGTCGTCGCCGGCGGCTTCGGCGTAGACGTCGCCGGTGTCGACGTCGACCACCGAGATACGGGGCGTGAATTCCCGGGCTTCGACGGTCAATTCGGCGACAGCAGCTTCCTCGATGGCGAGGTGATGGGTCGAGGCCTCGGCGGCGGCGTCCGGAGACGCCGATCCGTAGGAGATACCGGAGGCGTCACCGGGAAATGACAGCGATGGGGACGGGGCGTCGACGGAATCGATAGTGAGCTGAAAGGCGCCGCTGTAACCGGGGGCGGGAGCGGCGACGACGATCAGATAAGTGCCGGCCGTATCGACGGGGCGGATCAGGCGGTTGTGTCGGGCCTCGGCGCCCACAGACGCCGCGCCGACGAGCGAGCCGTCGGGGTCGTACAGCGTTAGCGAGGGGCCGAAATCGTCGCTTTGAGCGTCGATTCGGATGGCGTCGCCGGCGGCCAGATCGACTTCAAAGGCCCGATATCCGGCGCCGTCGCGGGGATTGACTGCGGCGTCTGCATCGAGGGTGTAGTGTGCGTCGGCGCCGACCTCCACAGATTGGCGCTCGCCGGAGTCGAACGCCGGGATCGACGGCCCGAGTCCGGCGCATCCGGCGCCAAACCAGAGCAGGCAGGCGGCGGCCATCGCTGTGGAGAGTCGGTGCATCATCATAACCCTATCAATCGGATAGGGCGTCGAGTTGTTCCATATCGCTGTCGCTGAGTTCGATGTCGAGGGCGGCGTAGTTTTCCTCGAGGTGGTCGATGGAGGTGGTGCCGGGGATGGGCAAAACCACCGGCGAGCGGTGCAGCAGCCAGGCCAGCGCGATCTGAGCGGTGGTCGCGTCGTGGTCGTTGGCGATGTCGTTGAGCCGCTCGTCGTCGCTCAGATCGCCGACGGCCAGCGGATACCAGGGCAAAAAGCCGATGTCGTGTTCGGTGCAAAAATCGACGACCGGATCGTGCTCGCGGTCGGTGAGGTTGTAGCGGTTTTGGACGGTGACGATGTCGACGATGCCCAGGGCGCGCTCCAGTTGGTCGACGGTGACATTGGAGACGCCGATATGGCGGATTTTGCCCTGGCTTCGGGCGGCCTTGAGGGCGCCGATGGACTCCTCGAGGGGCACGTCGTCATCGACGGCGTGGAGCTGATACAGGTCGATGGTGTCGGTCTCCAGGCGTCGCAGCGAATTGTTGATCGCCGCGCGAAGATGCCGGGGACGGCCGTCGGTCTCCCAGACTTCGGGCTCCGGTCGAACGAGCCAGCCCTTGGTGGCGACGACGACGTCATTGTAGGGGGCGAGACTGTCGGCGATGATGTACTCGTTGGTCTCCGGTCCGTAGGCGTCGGAGGTGTCGATGAGGTCGATGCCCAGTTCGACGGCGCGCTCCAACACGGCGGTGGCGGCGGCGCGGTCGTCGGGCCAACCCCAGACATTTTCGCCACATAGGCGCATGGCGCCATAGCCCATCCGGCAGACTTCCAGGTCGTCGGCAATTGTAAATGTATCGGTACTCATCATCAGGTCCTGTAGTGCATCGGTAATTGGGGAGTTGAGACGCGCCGGACTCGCTTTTTTTAGCGAAACCCGGCGCCGAGCGGTGAGATGTCGTTATTCGACGACCAGCGTCCCTTCCATTCCCTGGGCGCGGTGACTGCCTACGCTGCAGTAGTAATCGAAAGAGCCCGTCGTATCGGCCGTAAACTGAATGGTATCGCAGTTGCCGCCAGTTAGAATCGCCGTCGCGGCGCCGTCAAATTCATCGACCACCCAGTCATGGGTGCCGGCTGTGACGCACAGTTCAATTTCTACCGTATCGCCTTGGTTGACGACCAGTTCCGGGTTTTCCTCGGTGTCACCGGCAATATAAAACTCGCGACCGCTGGCCTCCAATTCGATGAACTCATCGACGTCGCCGCCGTTGTCGCTATTGTCGCCATTGCCGTCGTTGTCGCCATTGCCGTCGTTGTCGCCGTTGTCGCCGTTGCCGTCGTTGTCGCCGTTGCCGTCGTTGTCGCCGTTGTCGCCGTTGTCGCCGTTGCCGTCGTTGTCGCCAT
>CAYUPT010000614.1:0-2834 GCA_964446725.1 uncultured Bradymonadales bacterium
AACACATCGGCGAGGAGCACGCCGAATTGATCGAGGAGCGATATCCGCGCCGCGATGTGCTGCGGCGCAATACCGGGTATGCACTCGACGAGGTGGTGCGCCGGGCGCCGCACGGCGACGAGGGGCCCTTCGCGCTCCAGAAATTGCTGTGCGGCAGCGAGGGGACGCTGGGATTGGTGACAGAGGCCAAGCTCAATCTGGTGGAGCGCCCCAAAAAGCGGCTGGTGGTCTGCGTTCACTTCCACACTCTGGAGGAGGCGCTCAAGGCGACGGTGCGGGCCGTGAAACACGATCCGGCGGCCGTGGAATTGATGGACCGCCGGGTGCTGGAGGCGACGAAAAATAATATCGAACAATCCCGCAATCGCTTCTGGGTCGAAGGCGATCCGGGGGCGGTGCTGGTCGTGGAATTCTATCGGCAGAGCGACGAGGAGTTGGAAGCGGCCGTCGACGGTCTGGTCGAAGAACTCAAAGCCGACAATGCGGGCTACGCCTACCCGGTGGTGCGGCCGCCGAAGGATAAGCGGGTCTGGGACCTCAGAAAAGCCGGACTGGGGCTGTTGATGGGGATTGAGGGCGACGTCAAGCCGGTGACCGTCGTCGAGGATACGGCAGTGGCCGTCGATGTATTGCCGGATTACGTGCGCGACTTCTCGAAGATCATGGACGCCTACGACACGGCCTGCGTGTACTACGCCCACGCCTCGGTCGGCGAATTGCACCTTCGCCCGGAGCTCAATCTCAAGGATCCGGAGGATGTGGAGCGGTTTAAGGGGATCGCCGAAGACGTCGCCGATCTGGTCAAGCGCTACCAGGGTTCGTTGAGCGGAGAGCACGGCGATGGCCGGGTTCGATCGCCGCTACTGGAGCGCTTTTACGGCCCGGAGGTCATGGAGCTTCATCGCGACGTCAAAACGGCCTTTGATCCGGAGGGAATCTTCAATCCCGGAAATATCGTCGACCCCAGACCCATCGACGAGGATTTCCGCTTTGAGACCGGGCGCGAAACGCCGGAGGTCGAGACCTACTTCCACTGGAATAAAGAACAGGGATTGGTGCGGGCCACCGAGTTGTGCAACGGGGCCGGCGTGTGCAGAAAACGAGCCGATTCCGGCGGGACGATGTGTCCCAGCTATATGGCGACGCTCGACGAAAAGGATTCGACGCGGGGACGGGCCAATGTATTTCGGACCCTTCTGACCGATGGCCCACCGGAGGAGGCCTTCGAGAGCGATGAACTCGGCGAGGCGTTGGACCTGTGTCTGTCGTGTAAGGGCTGCAAGAGCGAGTGTCCGGCCAGCGTGGATATGGCGAAGATGAAGGCGGAGTACCTCCAGCAGCGCTACGACCGAGAGGGTACGCCGATGGCGGCCCGCTTTTTCGCCTACTTCGGAACCATGGCCTGGCTGGGCTCGATTGCGCCCAGGCTGGCGAATTGGATGCTCTCACTGGGGCTTGTGAAGTGGGTTCTGGAGGCCTGGTTCGGAGTCAGCCGCCAGCGCGAGCTTCCGGAGATGGCGGCATCGACGTTCGATGCCGAGTTCAAGCAATACCGCCGGGAACACGGAGCGCCCGACGACGATGCGGAGGTCCTGTGGCTGTACGTCGATCCCTTTACTGATTTTACGGAGCCCGAGGTCGGCATCGATGCCGTTCGCGTCCTGGAGGCGCTGGGTTACCGCGTCGAGCGCTTCGGGATGCGCGATGACGGTCGGACCTATCTGTCCAAAGGTCTCGTCAAAAAGGGGCGCCGAGTGTTGGAGCGGGGCCTCGAGAAGGTGGGCGATGAGTTGGAGAACCACCGCGGCCGACCGGTCATCGGACTGGAACCCAGTGCATTGTTGACGTTTCGCGACGAGATGACCGATCTGGTCGGATCGTCGCATCGGGAGGCGGCAAAGCGACTGGAAGAGCGGTCGTTTCTGCTGGAGGAGTTTCTGGCCCAGCGGTTGGACGCCGACGAACTCGATACGTCGGTCTTTGGTGGCGATGCGACAACGGCGGTATTGCACGGTCACTGCCACCAGAAGGCGCTGGTCGGGACGGAACCGACCAAAGCAGTGCTGGAGGCCGCCGGATTCGACGTGGAGACGCTCCAGACCGGCTGCTGCGGGATGGCCGGATCCTTCGGTTATGAGGCCGATCACTACGAAATATCGATGGATATCGGCGAATTGGTTTTATTTCCGGCACTTCGCGACCTCGACGATGGCGACGTCGTTGTCGCCCCCGGGACATCCTGTCGAGACCAGATCGCCGATGGCGTCGATGAGCAGGCCCGGCATCCGGCCAGTATCCTCGCCGATCGGCTCACCGATTCGTGACAGCGAAGAGCGGATCGACAACGGCGATTATTCGTCGACGGCCGGTCCTGTGACTAACTTCGGTGTCTGTCGTGGTAGATCGTTCCTGCGATTGACTGCGCCGGTTCCGATCGAGACTACTGTGAATCGTCAGCGAAAGGGGACGTTATGAAACGAAGACACTTTTGTCACAATGCACTGGTGGCGTTGATCGCCGCCGGGCTGGTGACGCTGTCGATGGCGACGACGGCCGTCGCTCAGCAGCCTCCCGGAGAGCCCGTCGACCCCGACGAGCCCGGGGTCCCCGGAGAGCCCGTCGACCCCGGCGAAGATACCTCCCCTGAAGACGGCGAGGAGGCCGACGACGAGGATCCGATGGACGGGATGTCCCCCCAGGCGCGCTACGAGGCGATGAATACCGAGGAATTCGATGTGCGGGAGCGATTTTTTGCCCGTGTGACTCCCGGTGTGTGGGCGCCGTGGACGGTCGGTGACGTGACCACCGACGGGGAAACGGCGGATGTCGATCGA
>CAYUPT010000615.1:0-2827 GCA_964446725.1 uncultured Bradymonadales bacterium
GACCGGGGAGGTCGCGCTGCGCTTCGAGGACGGGACGATTGTCGCCGATGGATTTGGCGACGAGGCCCATGGCGACTGGTGGGTCTTCGATGAGCGCATCGATGCCTGGCGCTGCCCGGCGTTTCGTTATCGGCGCCTGCTCGGTGCGCTGTTAAAGAACGGGTACCGGGTCGATGACCGGGTTCGGGATTACGCAGAATGCGAACGCGAGATTCGCCATCGATTCCAGCCCTACGACCACCAGCAGGAAGGCCTGGACGCCTGGCTCGACGGCGAGCGCCGGGGGTTGGTGGTGTTGCCGACGGGTTCCGGCAAGAGCTATCTGGCGATGCTCGCCATTGAATTGGTGGAGCGCACCACACTGGTCGTGGTGCCCACCATCGACCTGATGACCCAGTGGGTCGGCAACCTCGAGGAGGCCTTTGGAGGCCCCATCGGCATGCTCGGCGGCGGCTATCACGAGGTGGAGTCGCTGACGGTATCGACCTACGATTCGGCGGCCATCCACATGGAGCGTCTGGGCAATCGCTTTGCCATGATCGTCTTTGACGAGGCCCATCATCTTCCGGGGGACATCTACCGACAATCGGCGCGCCAGTGCGTGGCACCATTTCGCCTGGGACTGACGGCGACGCCGGAGCGCTCCGATGGCGGCCATCGCGACCTCGACGACCTCATCGGGCCCATCGTCTATCGAAAGACCATCAAGTAGTTATCCGGCGATATCCTGGCTGTCTACGAGGTCCTCACCCTGGAAGTGGCGATGTACGACGACGTCCGAGCTCGCTACGAACAGGAACGTCAATTGTATCGCGGCTTTGTCGACGACAATAATATCCGACTCGGCGGACTTCGGGGCTGGCGCCGATTTCTGGCGGCGACGAATCGCTCCGACCAGGGCCGACGGGCGCTCGAAGCCTACCAGAACCAGAAACGGCTGGCCCTGGTACACCACCATACACTGCAGTTATTGTACGAATTGCTCGATGATCACGGCGACGAGCGCATCCTGATTTTTACCAACGACAACGCCTCGGTCTACCAGATCAGTGAGCAGGTGTTGTGTCCGGCCATTACCCATCAGACGCGGGTCAAAGAGCGGCGCAATATTCTCGAAAAATTCCGAAGTGGCGACCTGCGCATTCTGGTCACCAGCAAGGTCCTCAACGAGGGCGTCGACATCCCGGAGGCGTCGATGGCCGTCGTTTTGGCCGGCTCGGGCAGTGTCCGTGAACACGTCCAGCGCCTGGGCCGAATACTGCGCCGAAAAGAGGGAAAGAAGGCCGTGCTCTACGAATTGGTGACTGTCGACTCCGTCGAATCACACGTCAGCAAGCGACGCCGGAAACACGATGCTTACCAGTGACTTATTGCGCGTCGAGTTGAGCGGCGACCGCATTGCTCCGCAATACCTCGATGTCGACGACGAAAAAGCGCAGCGTCGGGCGGCGCGGCTGGTCGAAATCTTTGACGGCCACTGCGGCGATCCCTATGGCGTCATCGACGACAGAGTCGAGCGCGCCATCGGTCACGGCACCGATTTTTTGATCTGGCGGGGGCTGGCCAAACTTCTGTACGACCGCAGTGAGTTTGAGGTCGACGCCCCTCAAAAGCCGGAGGAGATCCGGGAGGTCGTCTTCGACACGGCCGTCGACGCCGGCAATCCGACCGATGATGCCGGCCGACGGGCCGTACTGAACGAGGCCGCCGACGAATTGGACATCGACGCCGACGTCATCGAGACGTCGCTGTACGCCGACCTCGAAGATCGCCAGAAACTCGATGAATTCGACAGTCTGGAGCCGCTCGAATTATTGCACCGCTACAATCTGGCGCTGGCCCAGGCCGTGCTGTATCGGGCCCGCAATATGCGAATCGAATTCCAGACCCAGGACTCCAATCGACTCCGTCGGCTCTTTCAGATGTTGAAATTTCATCGGCTGATGCACCGCACCAGGCGCACCGACGACGGCTACGTGCTGGAGGTCGACGGGCCGGAGAGCGTCTTTAATCGCGGACGGAAATACGGCGTCCAGATGGCGACGTTTCTGCCGGCTCTATTGCATCTTTCGGATTGGTCGATGCGCGCCGAAATCGAGTGGGACGATGAGCTCTACGACTTCGTGGTCGACGAGAACACCGGCCTCCAGACGTCGCGCCGGGCCCGAGGCCAGTGGATTGCCGACGAAGAGGAGTGGTTCGAGGAGCGCTTCGAAAAGAAGGCCCCGGAGGGATGGAGTCTCGAGCGCCGCGGGGAAGTCGTCGAACTCAGCGACAACGAGGTGCTGATCACGGACTACGTCGTTCACACCGCTGACGGCGACGAGGTCTGGATCGAGATCGTCGGCTTCTGGCGGATTGGATACCTCAAGCGGCGCCTCCAGCGGCTCGCCGATATGGACGCCGATCCGCCGGTGGTCCTCGTCGTCAGCGAGCGACTCAAGACCGACCGCGAAGAGCTCGACCGCTCTCCGGCGCAGGTCGTATTCTTCAAAACCGCCATTTTGGTGGGGCGCGTCGTCGACGCCGTGCGCAATGCGCTGGGCGGCGACTGATCGCGGTCGGCCGGGATTGATGCTGGACCGCGGGACCTGCGTTCGTACCTTTGGCGCCAGGTCGTCGGCACACCGGCCGCAGTTGTCCCTGGAGCAGTACGCGTTGTCACGGGAGGTCGAAGCGATGACGAACAAGGCGAGAGAGAGAATGGTCCGCTATCAACTCCACTATCGCGGGATCGACGATCCGCGGGTTTTGGAGGCCTTTGAGACCGTCCCACGAGAGGATTTCGTCGCCGATGAGTACCGCGAGATGGCCTATCGCGACGGAC
>CAYUPT010000616.1:0-2826 GCA_964446725.1 uncultured Bradymonadales bacterium
AGCCCAGTTGGACCAGTGTGCGCTCCGGGATAAATTCATCGCGCGACAGGTAGATCGGCTCTCGCAATACGTAGAGGCCCTCATCTTTGAGCGGGGTCAGCGTCGAGACAAACGACGGCTCGCGGATCAGGTAACCCTTTTCGTGGAAATTCCACCGGTTTTCGGTATTGGAGGCCGGAAGCAACAGTAGTGGCGGTCCCTGCTGGGAGTGGTTGTGAAAGTAGACCAGCAGGTTTTCGCGCACCCATTGCTCTTTGCCGGGCAGCGCCTGTGTCGTCTTGTACAGCCCGCAAGGGGGTAGACTGGATTGCATACTGTGGCTCGATAGGAGGCAAATCCGAGGGGCAAGCGAGTGGCGTGGTGACGCCGGCGATCAGCGACGGCGTTTCATCATCCGCTTGGCCATGCGCTGGACCTGGTGGGAGATATTGCGGTCCCGGGTCACCTTCTTGAGATCGTTTTGACGCAGGCGTTTCAGAAAGCTGGATACCTCGCTAAGAGGTGTCTTGGGGTTGTGCACAAGGTTGACCATGACCTCGTAGTCGCTGGTCCAGTTGCGGTTTTTGGCGATGTATTCAATGACCCCGTCGGGCAGCGATTTTTTCGAGGAGAGGCGTTTGACGTCGCCCAATTTGATGCGCGGGGAGTCGATGGCCGCCAGGTGGACCAGCTTGTTGGGATCTTTGACCAAAATCTTGATGGCCTCTCGGCTGCCGACGGTGGCCAGTCGTATCTTTTGACCGACATTCATGTCGCGAATCTTTTGGCGGATGTCGCCGCGTCCACTCTGGGAGTCACCGTCATCGTCTTCGCCGTCGGCGTCGTCTTCGTCTTCGTCCTCGAAGTCTTGGGCCAGTTCTTCCTGTAGTTTTTCGCGCTGCGAGCGAGTCAGGCTGTCGTCTTCGAGTTTCTCGAGTTTTTCTTTTTCGCCACTGGCCTTCGAGGACTCCTGGTCGAGCAATGCGGAAAACTCGCTGTCGTCGAGCCCGTCGTCGTCATCGGCCAGGGCGCCTTTGGCGGCCTGGGCGAGTTCGCGGAATTCGGAGAGGTCGACCTCGTTGCGAAGGGCCAACTCGATGAGGGAGTCGACGGTGGCCATGCCGACGTCGGAGTTTTTGTACAGGGCGTCGATGATCGCCGGCGAGCGCAGGATCCGGACCTGGTTGTTGGCGATGATCTCACAGATCGCGCCGTCGCCGTGGCGCGCCACATGACAGATGGTGGCGTCATCGGTGTTGTCGTTGAGTACCAGCGCTTCCAGGACCTGGTTGTCGTCGTGGACGTCGCCGACCCAGTCGAGGACGCCGGCCGCCGATTCGTCCTCGATGGCCGGAACCAGTACGTTGTTGGGCATGCCCGCCAGGGCATCGGTGGCGGCGTCGGCGACGCTGTCGTCGAAGTGCAGTTGATACAGCACCTTGAGTTGCTGGGCCGGCGGGGCGGGAACCATGCCCTGAGCGGCCATCATTTTCATTTTGTCCGGTGCGCCGTCTTTGACGTGGTTTTGTAGATTCGGGGGAAACGAATCGAGCGGCAGTGGCTGGCGTTCAAACTCCATGGTCATCGTGGATTCCCGACTGGGTTGGGGTTGTGGCTCAAGTGGTGGACCGCGTGGACGACAGCTTAATCCGCCCCCCGAATTTTGACAATCACAGACTTTGGATTGAGCGGCGTCGACGCAGGGCGAATAGGCCCATCAACAGGGCGATAGGCCACATAAAATCCGGCGATGAGGCGGTGGTCGAACAGCCGTTGTCGCCGGAGTCGTCGTTTTCACCGCTGGCGTCGCCGCTGTGGGCGTCGGCACGCAAGGTGAATTCCCAGACGGCGGCGTCGTCGGAGTCGATGGCGATGGCCGTCAATGCTCCGTCGTCGGTGCGGCCGAGGCCGACAAATGTATGGGGAAGGACGTTTCGGGGCTCGAAGGCGCCGCGGGCGGTGCCGTCGTTGACATCGACGAGTCGAAGTACGGGGCGTTCGCCGGCGCGTCGGTATTCGATGGCCGCCAATTCGTCGCCGGGCCACACCGCGACGGCGTCGCCGACATCGGTGTGACGGCCATCGAATTCGACGCTCTGTTCGTAGGTTTGGCCCCACTGCGGCGAATCCAGCCCCTCGACGCGCGTGACACCGGCCGCCGATTGCTCGTCGCGCTCATCGGTCCATACATAGAAACTTCCCAGTCCAGGGCGGTAGGCGACGGAAGCTGTGAGGCGGCGCGACGACCAGTCGGTTTCGTCCGGTTCGAAGCGCTCGACAGCCCCGGTGGTGCGGTAGGAGTAAAAGCGGGGAGGGCGCTCGTCTCCGACGACAGTCTGGACCAGAAACTCACCGTCGCGGGCGGTGATGCCGGCGATCTCTTCGTCTCCCGGAGAGCCGAAGGTTTGGCCGTTGACCTCCAGTTGTCCGCGGTCGGCGTCGACGACATGGGTCTGAAAGACGGGGCGCTCGATGTCGGCCAGGGTTTCGCGGCCCAGACTGAGGCCCATCAATGTATCGCTGTCGGCGTCGTAGGCCAATCCCGGCAAGGCGCCTTCGTAGTCGCCAGAAAACTGGCCCGGTCCATCGGACGGGGCCTCGGCGTCTACGAGTTCCCGATCGTCGATGGCCCACAGAAGCTCGCCGGTGGCGTCGATGCGGGCCGTCAGCCCGTCGCCGAAGTCGGTGTCGCCGTCGGGCGCCGTTTCGGCGCGCACAAACACCCCGCCATCGGGATCGGCGGTGACATCGATGCAGCGCGTCGGTTCAAAGTTGTGGCGAAAGTGGTGGGCGACGGCGCCGTCGCCGTCGGCGATTGCAATTCGACAGGCCGTGTCGTCGGCGCCG
>CAYUPT010000617.1:0-2784 GCA_964446725.1 uncultured Bradymonadales bacterium
ATCGCTTCCACCGCCGGACCCGCCGGGACCGGAGGGGGGCCCGCCGTCGCCGCCGGCGCCACCGCGCTGACCGGTGAGCACGCCGCCGATATCGAGTCCCACCGACTCGCGCATCTCCTCGAAGAGACCGCCAACAATGCCAGGGAAGGCACGGACGTAGTTGGGAAGCGTCTCTCCGGAGCCACCGTCGATGAGCGCTACTTCGCGCACTTCGACCTGGTTTGCGGCGTCGGCGACCTTCTCCATGATCTGTTCCATGCGCTGCAGGATAAAGACATCCATCGCCGCATCGCCGGCGTCCTGCCAGACCTCGGTCATCATTCGCAACACCTCAGCCATGGCCCGGCCTCGCTCGGCGACCTCGGCGGCCTCACCGGCGGCCACGAATTCGCGGGCCACCTTCTCGGCTTCGGCGGGAATGACGACGTCGGCGTGGAGTCGAATCTTCTCGAGCTCCGTTCGAACCTGCTGGAGCTCCTGTTCGGCCTCGGCGCGGGCGGCCAGGGCGCGGGCCTCGGCGCGCTCCTCTTCGGATTTGGCTTTGAGCTCCAATTCGGCCTCGATTTCGCGCAATTCGTTTTGCTTTTTCTGGATTTCGCGCTGCGCATTGCGGCGGGCGACCTCGCCGCGCCCCTGGGCACTGGCCTCTTCCTCTTCGGCCGTTCGCACAGCCCGCGATTCCGAGACTTCGGCGACCTTCAAAATCTTGGCGATCGACTCGCGACCGATGGAATCGAGATAGTCCCGTTCGTCGCTGACATTCTGAATTTTGAGGGTGTCCATGTGAAGACCGAGTCCCTCCAGATCTTCTTCGGCGGTCTTGGCGAGGCGATTCGCCAATTCCAGTCGGCTCTCGTTGACCTGTTCCGGCGTCAATCCGGCCAGAACACTTCGAAGATTACCCTCCAGCGTCTCCTGGGCGACCTGCTTGATCTCTCGGCGACCGCGGCCCAGAAAACGCTCCACGGCGTTTCCGAGCGTATCGCCACTGTCGACTTTGACGTTGGCGACGGCCTGAACATTGAGCGGAATCCCGCCCTTCGAGAAGGCGCCTTCAATATTGATGTGGACCTGCATGACCGTCAGATCGAGGCGGTTGGTCTCCTCGACAAATGGCCGCTGTATCGCCCATTCACCGGCCCGGATCATTCGATATCCCGAGCCCCGTCCGCCGCTACCGGAGATAATGATCACTTCATTGGGTCGACAGACCCGAAGAAATGAGCGAAATACGCTGAATATCGCGAAGAAGACCCCCGCGATAACCGCAGCCGCAATAATGGCTCCTGTGAGCTCCATATCGATATCCTTTTGGTATTCAGTACTCTAGAGTCAGCAACGCTGGTGTTCTACTCGGATTGCCGTCTTCGCGACGCCGTCGAAAACGGGCTTTGAGTTAATTGTTTTGATCGGATTGCAGTGCTTTCATTCCCACCACTCGCGCCGTGCCATCTTCGAGACCGAGCACGAAACACTGGTCGCCCTTGTCGAGGACCACATCATCCTCTTCGGGCTCGGCACGCATATCGACGGTGCGATTGTCGAGCTTGATGCGAACCCGACCGGTCTCACCAAGGGCGACCGGAAGCAGTACCTCGGCCTGCGCCCCGAGAAAGGCCTCTTCTCCGGCGGCGCGACTGGCGGCGCTGTCTTTGTCGGCGTAATGCATAAGGTAGGCGGCGCCCAGTCCAATCACCAGCCCCATGACCGCCGACACGCCGACATCGAAAATCCCGTCGCCGCGTCCCACAAGCGACAATAACACGCCGGTCAATCCGAAAAAGCACAGCGCGTAAGTGTAGAACTTAAAGCTAAACCAGGGACGAAACTTCTTTTGCGGCATGACCTCGACGTCGCCGGCCGTCTCGCCGTCCATATCGGCATCGGCATCGACATCGGCGTCGACGTCGGCGTCGATATCAGCGTCCATATCGGCATCGACGTCGAAATCGGCCTCGACCTCGGCTTCCACATCGAAATCCGCATCGGCATCGCCAAACCCGGCAAATACCGACAGCAGGACGAAGATTCCGCCGAGAATCAGACTAAATGTATAAAGTGCCAACATCTGTGTCGCCGTTGGTTGTCAAATTCAACGAGTCCCGCTTTTTTGACCGCTTCTGAAACCAATGGGTCGGCTTCCGCATCGAACAATGTAGGGTGGAGCGTCCGCGGCAGCGCTTCCATACGGTCTATTGCAGGCAACGCAAACGTGATAGCGCGTCGACCGCCCGTGATCAAGCACGCCAACCGTTTATACGGCGACGTCCCCCGGCATCACTGCCGGACATGGGACCGGTCGTCGATCCCCACGTCCCGCGCTGATCCGATACCCGGTTGCAACACAGAGCGTCAGAAACTACACGAAGTGCCAAAGAGTACGAATGGAGTCTTGCTTTTTGTTCACACACCCTGTTACTTGATTTGCGGTCGGGGACTGGTAATCTGAGTCACCGTGCCAGTCGAAACTGTCGTTGTCAGGACCCACGCCGATGATTCGCTACCCGCTCGAAAAATGGATGCGCTACGCAGTGGCGGGCTTCGCTTTTGCCGTCGCCCTGCTGTTGACACCGCGCGCCCTGCTCGATGTCACCGACCAGGCCGACTCTCACGAAATCCCGGTCGACATGCTCGAGCCCTCCGACGACTGTCTGTGGTGTTCGACGATTCCAACCGAATTCGAAGCCACCGATTGCGACGACCTCGATGACGACCAGCGCCACTGGCTCAATCCGGACCGCATGGACATCGATGAACTGCCGGCCGACTGCGTCGATGACCTTC
>CAYUPT010000618.1:0-2783 GCA_964446725.1 uncultured Bradymonadales bacterium
GAGTCCGGCCGCGGAGTTCGGTCTCCAGCGCGGCGATGTGGTCACCGAGGTCGACGGCCGGGGGGTGACCACGCCTCGCGGTCTTCGAAATACGATTGGCCTGCGAGCGCCCGGCGAGCAGATCGAGCTTCGCTACGTCCGAGACAATGAGCCTCGGGAAGTCACAATCACACTCGGTTCGCATCACGACAGCCCGCACCGAGCCGGCGGACGCGCAGGCGCCGACGGCGGAGGGCCGGCAATCGACGGGTTGGAGCTTCGACCGATCGACAGCGAGCTTCGTTCCCGTCGAGACGTCCCGGAGTCGATTCCCGGCGGTGTCATGGTCACCGGCGTAGAGCGCGGCAGTGAGGCGGGGCGCTACGATCTGCGAGAAGGCGATATCATTCTGGAGGTCAACCGCCAGGCCGTCGCCGATATCGAGCAATTCAATGCCGCCTACGACGGCGATCGACGGCAGAATCTATTTCTGCTGTACCGCGACGGGACGACGATCTTTTTGACCCAGTAATGACCTCGAGATTCCACTGCAAGGGCCCGCAAGTCGCCGGCTACAATCTGCCGTCGGCGCCTGCGGGTCCTTCGGTGTTGCCGTCGAAGGACTTCTCGAGTTGTTCGAATTCCTCTTCGAGCGGGTCCTCTATCAGGCGGTCGTCGTCGAGTTGGCGGGCCGCCTGCTGAAATTCAGAGGGCAATTGTTGGAGCTGTTCGGGGGGCACCTGCTGGAGCTCCGACTTCTCGATGGCCCGCGGCCGGCCCAGAACGCGGTTGCGCGAGTCCTTGAAGCGACCGGAGAGCAATACGAAAAAATCGACGATCCACCACATCATCAGACCGCCCAGGGTCATCATCATCGCCACACCACTCCAGATGCGTCCGGTATAAAAGCGGTGCAATCCCAGAAACCCACCGAAACATCCCAGAGTAAAGGCGATTTTCTGGCTCTTGGGACTCTCTTCTTCCAGAGGGATGAGTTCCGTCGATTCGTCCGGTGGCATATCGTGAGTCATACGGTTTGAAGGCCGGTCGATAGGGGAGGTGTGTTGCGAGCCGGGTATCCGTCAACAGGGCCGCCGGCTCAGATGTTTCGAAGGCTTCTGGAGCGACGGGGGATTTACTCGATGCGCTCGCCGCTGAATTCGGACTCCAGATCGGTGGTTTCGCCGTCCTCACCTTCGACTTCGCCGTAAAAGATGCCGTCTTCGATGACGTCGACATCGCCGTCGCTCTCGAGGTCGATCATGCGGCCCTCGCCACTGACCTGGAAGTCCAGGTCGTAGTCGAGGTTGGTAATGTAGATTTCGGCGAGGCCGCCGACGGTCGAAAAGGCGTCGTAGCAAAATCCCTGGAGCGTGGAGCTGCCGAAGTCGATGGTGTAGCCAAAGACGGTGACCTCCAGACTGTCGAGATTATCACACAACAGGTACTCGAAGGCACCGGTGAGGTCGTCGGCGTTGTCGTTGGTCAGCGCCGGGATGAGGACATCGTTGAGGATCAGTGTGATAAATTGACCGTAGGGGACGGTCATCTCGTGGGGATCGATTTCGAGTCGGTCGTAGTCGGTCAGCCGTCCATCCCACTGGGCCTCAATCGCCCCGAAGTCGGTGTCGCTGCCGAGTCCGAACTCGACGTCCTGGCAATTGGAGGTGCAGCCGATGGGCCACTGAAAGGAGACGCCGGTCCAGACATCGGTGCCCGACAATTCGCCTTCGCCGACGGCTTTGTTGTCGATGGTCAGCAGGCTGTCGACGTGCATATTTTCGACGGCCTCCGTCAGATCATCGGCCATGGACTGAAAGTCGGACAGGATGCCGATATTCGAGATCTGGTCGTCGAGAAAGTCGGAGAGCATCGACTGGAGGGTGCCGTCGTCTTCGGCGTCCTGGGCGTAGCCGCAGGCGGTGCTGCCGTAGTTGTTGCAGACCCAGTCGACGGCCAGTCCCACCATGTAGTCGGCGGCCATGCCGGTGGGGTCGGAGATCCAGTCAAAGACATCGGAGATCGCCTGGCCGACGGGACCGGCGGCGGCGACGGCTTCCGTCATATCCCAGGTGCTCTCGATGGCGTAGGAGCCGGTGGGGCCCAGGTCGAGCAATTCGAGGTCGACGGTGATCTCGGTGGTCTGGTCACCGTCGAGTTCGATGGCCTCCATGCAGCCGTGCGCCGAAATCTGGTCTTCCGGGCCCAGGGCGGTGACGGAGACGGTGTAACCGCGGTCGACGGCAAGTTCGTAAAAGGGGACGCCGTCATCGGTGGAGGGAACGGAGTTTTCGTCGATATGCGAGGTGTCGGGAGCGGTGTAGGGGACGATGAAGTCGCACTCCACATGGGTGGAGTCGAAGAGTCGGACCTCCAGATCGGAGAGAGCCAATAGATCGGCGTCGGCGTAGTCGAAGTCGACGAGCAGGTCGCCTTCGGGGACCTCGGTGACGGTGACGTCGAAGTCGACGGGCTCGGCGCCGGTGTAGGAGGCGCGCACGGTCAACTCGCCGGTCAGTTCGCCGACGTCGAGTTGGTTGGGCGCTGTGCCCTCATCGTCGGTGTAGACGGTGGGCGCGTCGAGGCGAATATCGCCGTCGCCGGTAGAGGTGGTGACCTCGAATTCGATGGGTTCTGTGGAGCGAGGTTCGCCGTCGGTCAGTTGGACACCGATGTCGACGCTGGAGCCGGCGTAGACCTCAAAGGTCGTATCCGTGGTGGCCGTCAATTCGAGATCTGTCGCCGGCGAATCGTTCGACCCCTGGTTGTCGTCGCTGAGGTCCGGCGATCCATCATCGGCCTCC
>CAYUPT010000619.1:0-2767 GCA_964446725.1 uncultured Bradymonadales bacterium
ATCAGGGCGGCGACGATGGCAGCCGCCACCAAAAGCAGTGTCTGTGATTTCCAGCGGTCTACAGAAGACATGAGCACAATCCTTGGGTCAATGAATCGAGGACTCTTCGCCGGCTCCGGAACGCACCTCCGTCCAACGCTGACGATGGGTCATTAAAGGTACAACCAATGCCGCCGTTGACCAACAGGAACCCCGGCCACAACAGTAACAGTGGCCCATGCCGCAAACATTCCGCCGGGATAAGGCACCGGGCCCGGGCGCTCGTTGGCCGTCGCGGTCGGCCCGGTCACCGATCCGGTTGGGCATAATCGGCGACGGCCTGCTGTTGGATCCTGCGACCCGGTGACGTTTTCGTTGTCTGGCCGTTCGACGATCGATATTATCGCCGTCGCGCCCCCTATGAGCTCATTTTCGATGGAGTTTCCGTGAGTAGTCACTGTCACAATTCGGATGCCACCTGTTGTGGCGCCGACGACGCTGAGGATCCGACGCAGGCGCCATCGACATCGGGCGACGTCGACGCCGGCGAGCATCGGCGCACCGTCTTCGATATCGGCGGACTGTGCTGCCAGAGCGAAGTCGATCTGATCGAAGATGCCCTGCAGTCCGTCGGCGGCATCGAAGACTACACCATTAGTATCGCCGCCGGAACACTGACGATCTACCACGACGGCGACGACGAGCGCAGCGACGACGTCGTCGACCACCTGGCCGATGCGGGACTCAAGGCGACGGCCCGCCAGTCGGTGGGGCGCAGCGAAGCCGTCGATGACGGGCCGTATTCCGCGCAATTCTGGGTCATTGTCGCCGGCGTCATCCTCGCCGCACTGGGGGCCTTATTTTCGTACGGACTGCAGATGCCGACGGCCGGCGCATCGACCTTTGCGGCGGCCATTGGCGTCGGCGGCTATTTTGTATTTCGCCGCGCCTGGTCCGGCGTGCGCCGGCGCCAGTTCAACATTCCGATTCTGGTGACCATCGCCGTCATCGGCGCCGGCATTATCGGCGAGTGGTTCGAGGCGGCGACGGTGGTCATCTTATTTGCCTTTGCGGAGTGGCTCGAATCGCGCAGTATGGCCCGGGCCCGCCGCGAGATCGGGGCGCTGATGGAGCTGTCTCCCCAGGTCGCGCTTCGCATCGACGACGGTGGCACACCGCGGGAAGTCGGCGTGGAATCCATTGAGGCCGGAGACCGGCTTCGCATCCGGCCCGGCGACAAGATCCCGGTGGACGCCGTCATCGAAGAGGGACGCACGGAAGTCGACGAATCGATGATCACCGGCGAGTCGGCCCCGGTGGTCAAACACGGCGGCGATTCGGTCTACTCGGGGACGGTCAACGGCTCCGGAGCCCTGACGGTGCGAGCCTCCCAGCCGGCGTCCAAGAGCACCCTGGCGCACATCATCGACGCCATCGAGGATGCCCGCGAAAACCAGTCGCCCACCGAGCAATTCATCGACCGATTCGCCTCGATCTACACCCCGGTCGTCGTCGCCGCCAGCGCCCTGGTGGCCGTCATCCCGCCCCTGCTGTTGGGCGGTGCCTGGGTGGACTGGTTTTATCGGGCCCTGGTCTTTCTGGTCATTGCCTGTCCCTGCGCACTGGTGATCTCGACACCGATCGCCAACGTCGCCGGCATGGCCCGCGCCGCCCGTCAGGGCGTACTGGTCAAGGGCGGAAAATTTCTGGAACAACTGGGCCGACTCCAGGCCATTGCCTTCGATAAAACGGGTACCGTCACCGTCGGCCGCCCCCGCGTGGAGGTCTTGCACAGCAGTGATGGCGTCACCGATGACGAATTACTGATGGTGGCCGCCCGGGCGGAAGCCGACAGCGAGCACCACATCGGTCGCGCCATCGTCGACGCCGCCCGCCACCGCATGGAACCCGGTGATTTCGTCGACCGCGCCGGCGATGTTCAGGCCTCCGTCGGCCGCGGCATCGAGGCCACCATCGATACCGAGGGACTCCACAATGCCGCCTCCGAAGCGCCGCGGGCCCGCGTGGGAACCGTCGACTGGCTGGCCTCGGCAGGCATCAATATTCCGACGTCGATCCAGGAGCGCCAGCGACAACTCGAATCCGACGCCCACACCGTCGTCGCCGTCGCCCTGGGCGACCGCCTGTTGGGCCTTATCGCGCTGCGCGACGCCCTTCGCCCCGAGGCGGCAGGCGCCATCGACGAGCTCCGCTCGCGGGGCGTATCACCGGCCTATCTGCTGACCGGTGACAACGCGGCGACTGCCGACGCCATCGGCGCCGAACTGGGCCTCGACGACGGCGCCGTGGCCGCTCGACTATTGCCGGAACAAAAAGTGGCTCGCATCGAGGCATTGCGCGACAAGCACGAGCACATCGCCATGGTCGGCGACGGCGTCAACGACGCCCCGGCTCTGGCCGGGGCCTCCGTTGGCATCGCCATGGGCGCCGCCGGCACCGACGTCGCCCTCGAAACCTCCGACGCCGCCCTGATGGGCGATAATCTGGGGCGACTGGCCGACGCCGTCGACATCGGCCGAAAAACGACGCGCGTCATCTATCAAAATATCGCCATCGCCCTGGGGCTAAAGGCCATTTTTCTGGTGCTCGCCATCATGGGCGTCGCCACGCTGTGGATGGCGATTGCCGCCGATATGGGAGCGTCGCTGATCGTGATTTTCAATGCGATTCGCCTGCTTCGAAGCGATGACACCGACCGCGAGACGTCGCCCATCGCCGACCGCGAGGCCACGCCGCAAGTCGCGGCGGGATAGGAACTGGAGACGGA
>CAYUPT010000620.1:0-2758 GCA_964446725.1 uncultured Bradymonadales bacterium
ATCCGTCGGCGTCGTCGGGGCGGGAGACGTCGACGACTTCCGTCTGAAACTGGATGTATTGCGCCAGATCGAAGTGCTCGCAGTACCGACGCAGGTACTGCAGAATCTCGGTGTGGTGTGGATAGTCCGGAAAC
Organism: uncultured Bradymonadales bacterium; assembly: GCA_964446725.1. GTDB lineage: Bacteria > Myxococcota_A > Bradymonadia > Bradymonadales > Bradymonadaceae > SLJM01. The sequence goes on from CAYUPT010000620.1 coordinate 135, forward strand.
TCGTCGGGCATCGGAAAATCGGGATACTGCGTAAAGGGCTTCGACGACACGGTGTGTGTCGATTCGTAGACCCGCGCATTCGGTTTTCCGTAATTCCAGTTGCCGCCGATGTCGTCCTCGCGCTCCAGAATCTCGACGTCAAATCCCTGATCCAGGAAGGCGCGAGCGGCGGCGAGCCCGGAGCTTCCGGCACCGATGATGGCCACCGGTTTGGAGAGTGCTGAAGTCATGACCAGCCTGTTGGTGCGCAGAGGCGAGGGGGAACCGTCGAGCGTGCGACGGTCACCAGAACTGCACAGCCGACGAGCGTCGACGGCGGTTCCAGATCGGAGTCTCGCCTGGAGACCTGAGGCTCCTAGAATGTGCGACCGTTTTTGTCCATGACGGTGGCATTGAGTCGGTTCGCCAACACTCGCATTCTCATATTGACGTAGGCGTCGTAGCCCTCGACGTAGACCACTCCATCCTGGTGGTTGAACCACACCGATTCAAAGCGCGGATGGCCGGCCCATCGAGCCATTCCCTCGCTTGCCTCCGGGGCTTTGATGTGAGGCGGCAGGGCGTCTTCACCCTCGTACAACCTCATCTCGGGGATATCACGCACCACCGATTTCCACTCCTCCAGACCGATCGGATTTTGAGAGGCCTGATCGGGTCGATCGGTACGGCAGATGAAGATCCTGTAACCCATGACAACTCCACACAACGGCTATGGCACAATTGATCGTCTCGACGTGTCGAGGGTTTGTATCGGTCAATGAGCCGTTGTGCAACGCTCGCAGTTGTATCGGCGGTCTGTCAGGACCTAAACGGCCTGCAATATCACGGAAAGAAGCGTCTCGCCGGTGCCGTGTTGTAGTCGGTTTTCGTCCCGTCTAGCGGCGGCGGACTTCGATGCCGGCGACGGTGATATTGTCGGGGCCGCCGGCGCGGTTGGCGCAGGCGACGATCGACTCCAGGGCGCGATCCCAGTCTCGGCGATGGTCCTGGAGTTCGGCGGCGATCTGGCCGTCGTCGATGGTGTCGTGGACTCCGTCGGTGGTCATCAAAAACAGGTCTCCGTCGTTCAGTGGTGCGGAGTCGACGTCGACATCGACCAGATACCGGGAGCCGACGGCGCGGGTGAGCACATTTTTGTAGGGGAATTGATCGCTGAGGCGCCGGGCCTCTTCGCCGGACATCTGATGGCGGTCGATGGTCTGTTCTAGAAGCGAGTGGTCGCGCGTCAGTTGCCGGAGGGTGCCATCGCGGTAGCGATACAGGCGGCTATCGCCGACGTGAGCCCAGTGGGCGCGGTCGCCGAAAAACGTCAGCACCACCACGGTGGTGCCCATTCCCTGGCGGTCGGCGCGTTCGGCGGCTTCTTCAAAGATGGCGGTATTGGCGATCTTGACGGCCTGAACCAGATGATGGGGCAGCGATTCGCTGTCCTCGCTGCCCTTGTCGGGCTGGCGCGGCATATCGGTCTCTTCGAAATACGCCGCCAGCGTCTCTCCGGCGAGCCGGGAGGCGACATCGCCGGCGGCGTGGCCTCCCATTCCGTCGGCAATGACGTAGAGATCGCGGTCCGGATCCAGCAAAAAGAAGTCTTCATTGACCGAGCGGCGCTGGCCGACGTCGGTGATGGCGGTGTGGCGAAACCGCCAGTGCTCGGAGTGCGCCGTCTGGAGTTCGGAAACAGCGTGGGAGCGGGTTTCGGATGTGAGCATGGGCCGGCTCCTCATCGGAGAGGTGACCGGGAGGAGGCGGTCTCCTCGCCGTCGCTCCCGTCAACGATACCCCGGATCGAGCGACGACGCCATCCAGCGGCTCCCCCCTTGGTGGTGGCTGGCGAATGAACTGAAATAAATGTAACAACCGGCGCCGATTCCGCCAGTTGTCAGTGCGACTGCCCAACCACTGTGGGAGCACAAAAAAAGCCCCGCGCCACCGAGTACGATGGCACGAGGCGCGTGCGCACAGGCGGGATGTTCCGCCTGTGATTCGATCGGACTCAGATCAGGTCCTGGACGACTTCGCGTTCTTCGAGAAGCTCGTCTTCGGTGGTCTCGATCTTTTCACGGGCAAAGTCGTTGAGGTCGATATCGTCGACCACATCGTAGTTGCCCTCGCCGTCGCAGCGCACGGGGAACGAGAAGATCAGGCCTTCGCTGACGCCGTAGTCGCCGGTCGACGGAATGGCCATGGCGTGCCAGTCGTCTTCCGGGGTTTCGCTAAACCAGCTTCGGACGTGATCGAGGGCCGCGTTGGCGGCGCTGGCGGCCGACGACTGGCCGCGGGCTTCGATGATCGCCGAGCCCCGTCCCTGAACGGTGGGAATGAACTGGTCGCGAAGCCAGTCCTCGTCGATGCTCTCGGTGACCGGAGCGCCGTCGATCTGGGCGTTGAAGAAGTCGGGATACATCGTACCGGAGTGGTTGCCCCAGATGCCCATATTGCTGACCGATTTGACGGGGACGTCGGCTTTGGTCGCCAGCTGGCTCTTGGCTCGGTTTTCGTCGAGTCGGGTCATCGCCGAAAAGCGCTCGTCGGGGATGTCCGGAGCGTTGTTCATCGCGATCAGAGCATTGGTGTTGCAGGGGTTGGCGACGACGGCGACGCGGATGTCGTCGGCGGCCACTTCA
>CAYUPT010000621.1:0-104 GCA_964446725.1 uncultured Bradymonadales bacterium
TCGGATGGGGTCGACATCGCCCTGTTAGAAGCGGTCAAAAAAAGCGGACCGAGCACTCCAAGAGCACTTCCTCGCGTTGCTCAGGGCGCAGCCCAAGACTACTC
>CAYUPT010000621.1:204-2757 GCA_964446725.1 uncultured Bradymonadales bacterium
GGTCGCTCCACTCCCAGCGCAGCCCAAGACTACTCGGTCGCTCCACTCCCAGCGCAGCCCAAGACTACTCGGTCGCTCCACTCCCAGCGCGCGAAGAAGCCGGACAAATTAGCCGGCGAATCCCGATGGGAGACTTTTTGACCGCTTCTAAAACCTGTTGCTTTGATGTTGTCCCTGATACGATGCGGCGTCGATCTGGTTACCATGCAGCCGATATGTCGAGGATTGCCGTTTTGATCGTTGGGAGATGTAGATAATGGATAAGTCGAGACTCGCCGCACTGGCCACTGGGGCTGTGTTGCTCGCCGTCGTGGGGTGCATCCAGCACACCGATGATTACACCGTCGGCGACAGCCGGACGTCCAACGGGCTGCTGGCGCTCTATACCTTTTCGGAGGGCAGTGATACCTGGTCCGAAGGTGTGGTCTATGAACAGAGCGGCGAAACGGAGACCAACCTCGAAATTCTCGACCCCGACGACTGGGAGCGCGAACATTGGCCCTTCGAAGATTTTGACGAAGAAGAAGGCAATGACACCGGCGATACTCCCGTCGAAGACGACAATCTGCGATCCGTGCGCTGGGGCGACGATTGCGATTGCATGGTCTTTGGCGGCGGCCAATTGCGGGGAACTGACGCCGGGCGCATCAACAACCCGATCAGCGACAACCACGCCTTTAGCATCGAGGTCTGGCTCGAGGCCGACCGACTCGACCAGGACGGACCGGCGCGCATCATCACGCTCTCCGAAGACAGCGGGGCGAGAAATGTGATGCTCGGTCAGCGAGGCACGGATCTGAAGCTGCGAATTCGCACCGAGTACAGCGACGAGGGACGGGCCGAATACAGCGATGAGTATCGCGTCATCGAAGACGTCATGTCGACGCGCCTGGAGCACTTCGCGGTGACCTTCGACGGCGGCGATGTCGATGTATTTCGCAACGGAGACCGCGTCTACTCCGATGCCGTCGAGACCGACGCCGAATTACAGCAAAACCAACAGGGCGATGGCGACGACGGCAGCCAGCAGGGCGATGGCGAATCGGAAGACAACCCCGACGGCAACGGTGACGACTCGGACGACGACTCCGAAGACGACAACGACAACGGTGACGACCCGGACGACGACTCCGAAGACTCTGAAGACGACGGCGACGCCCAGCGCAAACCGGCGGCAAGTCTGGGCAACTGGAGTACGGAATACCAGTTGCGCCTGGGCAATGAGGCGCACTTCGACCGTCCCTGGCTGGGACGGATGCACATGGCCGCCATCTACGACCGAGCGCTGAGCAAGCGCCAGATCAATCGCCACTATTCGGCCGGCCCCGACGCCCGGTGATGAGTTCGACGATGTCGAGCGCGCACTGGAGTTCGGCAACGGAGGCCATGAGCTCTTCGACCTCGGCATCTGCGGCGCTGTCGTCGTCGGGAAATAAGGGCGTTGCGCTCCGGCGGATCAAAGCCACCACCGGGCCGTCGACGACCAGAGAGAAGTCGCCCTGTGAAGTCGGTGTCCCGGTGGCATCATCGCCCGCCGAGGCGTCGCGCCGAATCGCGGCCTCGTGCAGATTTGTCAGCTCCGTGCGAAGCGGTTCGGGCAGGGCCGGGGCGCTCGACGAGCCATCGGCGGCCACGACCCGAAATCGGGCGTCGAATTCGGCGTCGCCTGTCGACACCTCCGTCAGCCGACCTTCCACGGTGTCGACATTGTATCGCAGATCGGAGTCGTCGCCGGGTTCGACGACCAGTCGATCCGCTGCCCGGCGGGGCGTCGTGGCGACCATCAGCAGGCCACAGCTCCCACTGGCCTGTCGAATATCTGCCAGAGCTATGCTGGTGTCGCCGTCTTCGAGGTGTGCGTGGCGATCTGCGCTCTGCGCAATGTCCGCCACCGACGGCTCGAGATCGGCGATCGACTCCACGGGGATTGGCGCCGGGGTCCACTGCGCTTTTGGCAACAGCAACGTCAGGATCGGGCGTTCGACACCTCGATCGAGATCCCGGGCTTCGGCGCGAAGTCCTCGAAGCCGGCGCACCGTCCACAGGGCACCGACGATGATGCTGAAGGCGAACACCGCGAGTTGGCTGACCATAAAGGCATCGAGATTCATCGACGCGTCGACGGTGCCCGTAAAGACCAGGACCAGCCACAACAGAACACCGCCGACCTGGATCGCTCCGATCCCCAGTACCAGCCGGGTCAGTATGCGCCCCGTCTGCTGTTGGACGTGATAGTCCGGGGCGTGGGCCTTGTTGGCCCTGTCGATGACCGCCTGGAGATCGGAGTCATCGATGCGATCCGGTCGATTGAAAATAGGACGTTCGGCAGCGGGCTTCATGGGGAACTCATCGCGGTATTGACGGATTGCGGTGGCGCGCAGTGTGCGTTCGCTAGCGTCGGGATTCAGAAGCTCGAGATACGAGACTCCCGACCCGGGCACTCGATTGATAACGAGCCCGGATGGACTGGCAAGTCTCGAACTTGTTGCGACCACCTGAGCTGCCAAAATCCGGGCCGGTGCATAGGTTTTGTAGCCGTGTATCGAAGGGGAA
>CAYUPT010000622.1:0-2754 GCA_964446725.1 uncultured Bradymonadales bacterium
AACCCGGCGAGGAGGACATCACGGTTCGATTCCGCATCGACGGTGTCCTCAAAGAGATCGCCCATCCCCCGAAGCGATTTCACTCCAGTATCATTACGCGTATCAAGATTATGGCCGGCCTCGATATTGCCGAAAAGCGGCTTCCCCAGGACGGTCGGATTCGCATCAAGATGGCGGGCAAGGACATCGATATCCGCGTGGCGACAGCGCCGGCGGTCCACGGTGAGCGCATCACGATGCGTCTTCTCGACAAGTCGGCGGTCCTGTTGAATCTGCGCGATATCGGCATGGCCGACGATCACCTCAATCAGATGCTGGATATCATCTTTAACCCCCACGGCATCATTCTGGTGACCGGGCCCACCGGTAGCGGTAAGACGACGACGCTGTATTCGTCACTATCGGAGATCAACAGCCCGGACAAAAATATTCTGACGATTGAAGATCCGGTGGAGTACCAGCTCGAGGGCATCAGTCAGATGCAGGTCAATCCCAAGATCGACCTCGATTTTGCCCGGGGACTGCGAAGTTATCTGCGTCACGATCCGGATGTGATCATGGTCGGTGAGATCCGCGACCTGGAGACCGCCGAGATGGCCATTCAGGCCTCGCTGACCGGTCACCTGGTGTTTTCGACGTTGCACACCAACGACGCCGCCGGTGCGTTTACGCGGCTGACGGATATGGGGGTCGAGCCCTTCTTGGTCAGTTCGACGGTGATCTGCACGATGGCCCAGCGACTGGTCCGTCGACTGTGTCCGGAGTGTCGAGAAGCGTACCGACCCAATACGGAAGCGCTCTCCGAGATCGGGATCACGCAAGACGAGATCGATGAGCACGCCGGCGGACATATCTACAAGGCCGGCGATGACGAGGACTGCGAGGCCTGTCTGGGTCTTGGCTACAAGGGGCGAATGGGCATCTACGAGATTCTGGGCGTCGGCGACGATGTGCGCCGCCAGGTCATGAATCGAGCCGATACCTCAGAGATCAAGAGAACGGCCGCCAAGAAAGGGGTCCGCAATCTTCGCGAAGACGGGGCCCTCAAGGTGCTCGACGGTCACACCAGTATCGAGGAAGTGCTACGGGTGACCCAGGAGGATATGGCATGAGCCCGGGGTGCGTGATCAGTCGAAGCGCAGGGATGCTTCGATGTGAGGACCGGGCTGGCCCTAGACCGCCCGTGAATTTTTCGGTGATATATCGGAACTGAATATGCCGGTTTACGAGTACAGAGGAAAAAATCAGGCGGGAAAGAAGGTCAAAGGCATTGAAACCGCCGAGACGAAGCAGAGTCTTCGCCGCCGCCTGCAAAAGAAGGGCATCTTTGTCACCGACGTCTTCGAAGGTGACAAAGACCGCAAGGGATCGTCTCGAGAAGTCGATTTGTTGCGGGTCTTTAAGCGCATCACACTGACGGATGTCGCGGTGTTGACCCGACAGTTGGCGACGCTTCTACGGGCCGGGATTCCGCTGGTGGACTCACTGTCGGCGCTTACCGATCAGGCCGAAAAAGAAGATCTCAAGCGGGTCCTCTCCGATATTCGGCGCAAGGTCAATGAGGGGTCGAGTCTGGCCAATGCGCTCGAAGATCACGACCAGCACTTCTCGAATCTGTACGTCAATATGGTTCGGGCCGGTGAAAATAGCGGTAACCTGGACGTGGTGCTGGAGCGGTTGACCGAATTTCTGGACAATAAGCTGGAGACGCGCGGCAAGATTATGGCGGCGATGTTCTATCCGGTCTTGATGGTCGGATTCGGGCTGCTGGTCATGATGTTCATCTTCGTATTTGTGATCCCGAAGGTAACGGCGATTTTCGAAGATCAGGGGGAGGCGCTGCCGGTGGTCACACAGGTGATGATCGCCTTTAGCAACTTCTTGGCCAACTGGTGGTTTGTATTGCTTCCGGCCGTCATCGGCGGAATCTTTTTATTCTGGAAGTGGAAGAATTCACCGGAGGGAAAAGACAGGTGGGATCGCTATATTTTGAAGGTCCCGCTATTTGGCACGTTGGTGCGGATGGTGGCAATCTCGAGGTTTGCCGGGACGTTGAGCACCTTGCTCGCCAGTGGTGTGCCGCTGTTGACGGCCATGAATATCGTCAAAAACGTGTTGGGCAATAACCGACTCGAGGAGGTCATTGAAGACGCCCGAGTCAATATCCGCGAGGGTGAAAGCATTGCCAAACCGCTGCAGCGCTCCGGGGAATTCCCGCCGCTTGTCACCCATATGATCGCCACCGGTGAGCGGTCGGGACAGCTAGAAGAGATGCTCGAAAACGTGGCTCACAGCTACCAGCGGCGCACGGACCGAACCGTGGAGACGATGACCCAGTTGTTGGGTCCGATCATGATTATCGTCCTCGGCGTCGCCGTGGGCTTTATCGTGATGGCCGTGATGTGGCCGCTTTTGCAGATGAATCAGACGATCATGTGAATAGGACGGAGGTCGGAAATGTTTAAGAAACAGTCGGTATCGGCGACACCAGCAGAAAGCAACGAGAAGTGGAAATCGAAGGTCGAGACAACAAACAGCACAGCGAAGGAAGGAAGCGCAATGAAAAAAATAGTCGACATGATGGGAAATGAAGCCGGCCGACTCAAGCGTCCTCACGGTATGACGCTCGTCGAGATCATGATTGTGGTCACGATTATGGCCAGTGTGGCCGGCGTGGTCGGTTTCTTCGTCTTTGGCGCACTGGACCGGGCCAATGTGAGCACGGCTCAGATGGAAGCCAATCAGCTCGAGCAG
>CAYUPT010000623.1:0-2754 GCA_964446725.1 uncultured Bradymonadales bacterium
ATTCATTTCGGCGTACTCCCCTCAGTCAATTCGCGGCAACCTTACGCAAACGGCGGAGCCGAGTCATAGATCTTTTTTGCTGGTCTAAAAGAGAGCATATCGGTCGATGGAATCGACGACATATTCTCGGTGACGCCCTTGAGAGTTGATCTCATTAAGTTCCAATACTACCGCCAGGGATGTCTGTGGGTCTCGGAAGTAAGCGAGGTTTACTTGGGATTCGGTGCCACTGAAGAGAACGGAGTAGTCGTCGCAGTCAAAGGCACCTTCGTGGCCTTCAAAAAAGCCGGTCTGGCAACGATGGGTAAAGTAGGACGCCATGCGACGTCCGTCAGACTCAAATGATTCGAATCGATTGCGTTTCGCGCGGGTACTGGTCAGGGCTGTGACCAGGCCGTCATCGTCGAAATACACAATGACCCGGGTGGCATCGCTCATCCATTCCGCGCCGTCGAAGTCCACACACTCCATGATACGCTCGTCGATGTGTTCATTGGACTGCCAGGTGTCTCTGCATCCCTCCTGGTCGTCGGCGCTGCGTCCGAGCAAACTTCGCGGCGATACGGTGTCGGAGGACGACTCGGCGAGCAATTCTTCGACCTCGCTGTCGCTGAGAACCTGTTCATCCATTGCAGGTTGGGTGCTTGTTGAAAGTTCGTCGGTTAGGCCGGCGAATTGTTGCACCTGAATTGGAAATTGAGTGTCCACAAAGCTGGCGAAACTGTCGTCCTCAACATCAGCTCGCCAGCGTGGCTCGGCGCCGGGCTCATCGTAGACCATGACCGGAAGCCGGGCGTCAGTCCCGTCGGAGGGAATCAGGGCCAACTCCACTTGATATATCGTTTGCTCCTCTTCGTTGTACTCGACGAGGGTCTCCAGACTGGTACAGCCGAGTGGGGTGTCGCGGTCATCGGCTTGCCGGTTCGAGAGGTCTGCGCTGTCGATGCGAGGCCGCACGTCTTCGAGAGCGGTCTGGCAGACCATTCGTTCGGTGTCGGTGAGGCCAGTTTGCTCGGACGACGTGGTGTCGTCATTACAAGCCGTGATGAACGCAGCGGTGATGGTGACGACAAGTAGAACTTGCGTGGCGCATGGGGAAATCTCGGAGGGACTGTGACATTCAGTGAGTGGGGCTGAGGTTGTCATCAACTGGGATCGATGTTTTCGAGGCGAGTTGAGCACTCGCCTGTATGTACAAACGACGCCTCCCGTTGACGCCGGCCATAATCGGTTCTGAGCCGTGAGGCTACAACAGCCCGATCACTGATATTACGATGAATTAAAAGAGAGGACGGTGCGCGGTTCAGTCTCAGGCAAAGGGGGCACCGCTGTGAGAAGACGCGGGAGTCTGCTCGTCATCCGGAGTGAATTACATTTATGTGTTTTGGTTGATCGTGATGCGGTGTTTTAGAGGGTGGAGACTCTCCGTCTCGGGGAGTAACCTTCGTTGCACAAGATGCCCAGCCGGATCGTCCGGAGGGTGCGAATGCTTACGAGTGTGGATTGCTGCGTCGGGACTTCGATGCGGGCGTGCAACGGCACTGTGGACGAGGGAGTGTAGGATGAAAATGAGAGGGATCGAACTGATCTTGAGCTGCATTGCAGCTGTGGTGGTGAGTTGTACGGGGGAAGATGCGTCGGATGATCTCGATGAGCCGGCGCCGACAAAGGGACAGCAAGTCGCAGCAAATCTCAGCGCTAGCGGATTCGGTGAACATCCAATGCGCGACGCCGTCGACCGTTGCACGTTCGTCGATCAAACGGATGTGCATGTGTTGTTGGCCCAAAGTCTCATTGGTCGTACCGGAAACCGGTATTCCGCGCCCGACGACGAGGAGGTTGATGAGTTGTACGAGTTGGTGCTGTCCAAGACCTTCGGCGTCGAGGTCGATGATGCAGATGACGAGTTTGAGCGCCAGGAGGCGATCGAGGAACTACGGCGTCGCTACGACCAGCAGCTCCAGACCCTTCGGAGCCAACCGCTGTGTGTAGAGTTCGAGCTGTACTTCGATGAGTACGATTTTGATGCGGAAGCCCTTGAAGTGGCGGATTGGGGAGCGACCAAAGTTTTTCGTAGCCAGATTGCGGACCCCCAGGAGTTTACCGACGGGGAGCTTCCCGGCGGATATGCACCGCCCTTTCCGCTGCTCTTGGACTGGCCCGACAACATGCTGCCGATGGATCGGGAGGATGCCGATGAATTGTTGGGACAACTTCCTCGCGTGCAAGCCGAGGGTGACGAGGCGGACGATGACAGCCAGCAGAATTATTTTACCAGTCCGCCTCGAGAATTGATGCCGGCCACAGCATTGCGGTCGTTGTCCTGGAGCGAGCAGCGAATGCTATTTTTCGATGCCGAAGATACGCGCCGCAATATCGATCAGTGGGAGGAGTACTTTGAGCCCCAAGAGGGGACGCGCCGGGCCCGAGCCGTGGCAGTGTTCACGGTAAACGATGGGAACCGATTCGATCGTAATTTAAGCGACACGTGTCCCTTCGGACACCAAGTCGGTGAGGTGGATTATCTGGCCATGTCGTCGCCTCAGTCCGATGAAGTCGATCAGGTGTGGCCGAACACACACGGTGAACACTTCGGCGTGGAGGTCGCGGCGGCGGATGCCGATAGACAGGCCCACCAGCAGATGCTTGCTCCGCTCTGTCACGGCGATTCGGCGACGTTGACCGAAACCCGGATGGAAGACGGGCAAATCCTGGAGGTCACCACCGCCGGTTGTGAGCGATGTCCCCGGCAGA
>CAYUPT010000624.1:0-2747 GCA_964446725.1 uncultured Bradymonadales bacterium
CGGCGCCCACCATCATGCCAAGGTCAATCCCGGGGGATACCTCTTTGAGATCGCCTGCTACCGGCCGGTGCCCGGTATTGTGGCAGTGGGGCGTCCGTCGGCGGAGTTTAGCTGGTTTGATGGCTACCGCTGGCAGCTCGCCCTCTGCGGCGGATGTGGCGCCCACCTGGGGTGGTATTTCGAGGGCGATGAGCCCTTTGGGGCGCTGATTCGAGACCGTATCGATCGCGAAGAATCGGAGCGAGAGACGTGATCCACGGTGCGAAGCGCGGGTTCAAAACTCGTAGCGCGCGCCGAGGCCGACGATATAACCAAAGTGGTCGTAGGTTCCGTTGCCGACGACGATGCTGTGGTCGCCGCCGTCCGACGGATTGTGCTGGCGGACTTCGGAGTTGGTGATCTGCTTGGAGGGCATGATGATGGCCGCCGCCGTGGCGTCGGCGGTAATCGTTCCGAAGTCGTAGCTTCCGCCGATCGATAGCTGGTGTTTGTCGGGGTCGAGGGCAAAGACGTTGTAGTATTCGTCGGGGACTGCGCCGCGTTCGTACACGAAGCCCGATCGGAGCTCGACGTCCGGTGTCAGCGAGTAGGCGCCGCCGAGGTGCAGCGAAATGGTATTGCGAAATCCCTGGGGGACGACGAAGGGCTCGACGGGGACCGATTCGACTCCGGGAGCGCCCCGAACCTCGGCGTCGTGGGGCCGGATGACGACCTCGTCGAGAATCGACCAGTGCTGATAGATGATGGCCGCTTCCACATTGAAGTGGTCGTCGACGTATCGGATTCCCCCTCGCACATAGAACGGAAAGGGCACCGAGATATCGACGCGATCATCGGTGAGTTCCGCATTGTCGTAGGCCGGGTGGTCCGGGATGCGGGCTTCGAGAATGGCGTCGCGGTCGCGAAAGACGTGCGGAAGTTGGACCGACAGACCGGTCTGAATATTGTCGTGCAGCCAGTAGGTCAGTCCCACATTGGCCGTCGGATTAAAGAAACTGCTGATATTGGCCTCCGCGAGCATATCGAGGTCGCGGTCCTCCGGATCTCCGAACATACCGGTATAGCCCGAGCCCATGGCGACGATGCGAAAATTCCCCATGAAATTCTGGATGCCGGCGCCCAGGGCCAGTTCGTCGGTGACCTGCCAGCCGACACCGCCGTGCAGATAACCCAGAGCGGAGCCGATATTGTCGATCAGGACGTAGCGCTGAGCGCCGTCGACGGGATAGCGGTCGCTGCCGGTGTAGTGGGTATAGACCCCGGCGGCCCAGCTGATGTCGTCGTGGCCGGTCGGGCCGCCGACGAAGATAGAGGGGATGGTATTGGGCGGTGCCTGATTGTGGACCGGGTCGTACTCCCGTGTGCTTCCGTCGTCCATCTGGCGGGGGGCGCGCTGATGGGTGGTCTGGATGCCGATCAATCCCAGATCGACGGTCAATTCGGTGTCGTCGACCAGCGACAGCCCGGCGGGATTATTCCACAACGCATCGAGGTCTTGCTGGTGGGGAGCAATGCTGGCACCGGCGCGTCCCGTCGACTCCACGCCCCGCGTCGGCAAGAAAAACCCGGCGGCAGCGGCCGGCACCGACCACAGGACGATGCCCAGGGCGACGAGTCCCGTCGCCAATGTCAGATGCCGCTTGAAGTATTGAGATAATGGTTTCATGTTGCCCACCTGTAAGACCGTTCGGAGTGACCAAATTATCGCGTCACAACGCCACAAACAAGCGCACAACCGGTGCCCGGCGACGGCGATCACCGTCCGGGGTGCCCGTCGCAAACAGAGAAATTTGGAACAGAACGAAGGCCGGTCGCTGTTTGATGGTCGACCACCGAAGTATAACGAGTGAAAATATCGATGATGCCAGTATCCTCAGTAGACATCTCTACCGCAGTGGCCGCCGCGTCGATTGCGTTTGCCGTGACACTCGTTGCCGGCGACGCCGGCGCCGAGACGGTGACCCTCGACGAGGTCTTGCAGGAAGTCCCGGAACGCCACGAAACCCGGGAGATCACGGAGATGGATATCCGTCAAAGCCAGGCGATGCGCCGGCAGGCGCTGGGAGCATTGCTTCCGCAACTCAATGCCAACGCCGACCTTACTCGGCAGGGCGGTGAAGAAGTCGAACTCGGCGAGCAGACGATTCGCCGGCGCTATGACTGGGGCGTCAATTTGACGACGTCGCTGACGCTTTTTGATGGACCGGCGTATTTTGACTACTGGGAGGCCGATGCGCTGCTGGACGTCACCGAGGCGTCCGCCCAGTGGGAGCGCCACCTGTTGGAACTCGATGCCGAGCGTTCATTTTACGCGCTCGCTTCCGCTCAACGGGAAGTCGAGATCGCGGAGGCCGCCATCGAATGGCGCCGCGACTATCTCGAAGAGGCCCAGGCCCGGCGCGATGCCGGCATGGCCATCGAGGTCGACGTCAGTCGAGCTCGGGCTGAAGTTCTGGAGGCCGAACAGGCCTTGCTGGAGGCGGAGGCGACACTCGGAAATGCCGCCGACGCACTGGCGACGCTGATGGGTCGCAGCCCGGAGAGTCAGCTTCGTGCCGACGTCGATCCGGGGACACTGGAGACCGATCCGCCACAGCAGCGAACGCCGATCACTGAAGAGCGCGCCGATTTCGATGCCCGCCGCTCCAGTGTGGAGGCCGCCGAGTTGGGTCGCCGCGGCATCTGGTGGAGTCTGGCACCGCGGCTGAGCCTCAATGTCAATACCCGCTGGGGCGCGACCTCGGCGT
>CAYUPT010000625.1:0-2746 GCA_964446725.1 uncultured Bradymonadales bacterium
GCCAAAACACTTCGCGGAGCGGTCGTACAGCTCGAGCAACGTCTTGTTTTGCCAGCCGTCGTCGGTGTGGCGAAGTGAGAAGATCTCGGTTCTATTGGCGTCGGACTCGATCTGGAAATCTCGACAGATAAGAGCCGGTCGGTCGCCAATGGTCGGCGTTCGGCACGACGATGTATTGAGGTCTTCGAGATAATCGACCTGTCGCCACTCTCCGCCGGTTTGTTCGAAGAATGCGGTGGCGTTCGACGACGCGCCGTCATCGGTGCATCCTCGAAGTGAGACGATGGCCTGCAGCGAGTTGCCGTCGCTTAGATGACCGCGATAGACGCGGCGAAGGCGAAGTATGCCGTCTTGAGCGGAGGCCGCTTCGGGACATCCCCGACACCGCAATCGGGTGGTGTCCACGGCCTGTTCGACGGGACACAATGCATGCAACAGCGTTTCGGCCTCCGGACCGGAGCGAAGCGACTGGACTGTGGGCTCCGAGGCCACGGATGGTTCATCGGTGGCCTGCGCCGGGTTTAGGGTGGCCATGGCGGTGACCAACAGAAGAACGATAAACGTCGGCAATACGTAGCGGTACACGATCCCCCCGGATCTTGGTTTAAGAAGCGGTCGAAAAAGTCTCCCATCGGCATTCGCCGGCTGATTTGTCCGGCTTCGTTGCGCGCTGGGAGCAACGCGACCGAGTGCCCTTGGGGTGCTCAAGCCTCGACATATCCTCCGGATATTCCTACTTTTGATCGCTTTGAAGCAAAAAATAATCATCTCGCCGAGCGCTGGGAGCGGAGCGACCGAATACTCTTGGGGTGCTCGGTCCGCTTTTTTTTGACCGCTTCTAAGCGGTGTCTGGCGCGGTGTCGTCCTGTGCTTCCTCAGTGATCTGTGCCCAGTATTTGCGGCCGCGAATAAAGAGATACGTCAGCAGCGCCACAAAGGCGATGGCGCCGACGATCCATGTCGCCATGTGATCGATAAATGCCGGTGTCTCGTCGACGGCGGCCGCCTGTGTCAGATCGCCGGTGGCCACTCCGATATAGACGTAAAACAGAGTGCCCGGCAGGACTCCGACGAAGGTGCCGGCGACAAATTTCTTCCAGGTCACGGCGGTCAGCCCCAGGACATAGCTCGTCAGATTGAAGGTCAGGATCGGGACCAGCCGAAGCAAGAGTACGATTCGGAACGGTTCCTTTTTGGTCATCCGATCGACGGCTGCGTATTTGGGCCAATCCTCAACCCAGTGCTCGACGTGGTCGCGCGCCAGATGACGACCGATAATAAATGCCAGCAACGCCCCGAGCGGTCGACAGATAACGGCGATGACAGTTCCGGCGACGCCGCCGAATAAGAAGCCGGCGCCGACGCCCAGAATGGCGGCCGGGAAAAATACAACGGTGGCCACCACGTAAAAGGCTGAAAAGCCTAGCACGGCGACTGGGCCGGTCTCGTTGTGCCACACGGCGAGCATGGTCTCGCCGAATTCGACAGGGCCCCACAAAAGGACGGCGACAACGGAGAGGCCGATGACGACGGCGGCGATGCGCGGCCACAGGGCGACGGTCGGTCGTTTCAGTGGACTGTCGCTGGAGTCGCCGTGGTTGTTGTCGTCTCGTTCGTCCATAGCCGCTCGGCCTCGATCTGCGTCAATTCCGCTGCGACACGTCCAACACCGGTGCTCTGTCATCTCGTCGCCTGGATGTCGATGATCGAAACAAAGCACCATCGGCTGGCAAACAAGGGGCGAGGCGGCGCGCAGGGCGTCGGCTCATGCTCAGACCGGGAGCAGCCCTCGGAGACGCTGGACGGGATCGATGTCCGTCGACGCCGACCACCAGTTGAGGGCGACGGCCGACGTGGCCACGGCGACGGCGGCGAGGGCGACTTTGGCGGGGGCGCTTTGGGCAATCCCCTTTTTTCCGTTCCAGCCGCCATCGACGCGTCCCCAGTGGTCGCGAGGCTCGAAGAGGTTGCCCTCGTCGGGCGGCGCCGGCAGATCCTGGAAGTGGTCCTCTTCGACCTGTCGGGCCATCGCTTTTTCATAGGTTTTGGGGGCGACTTTTCCGAGGGCGCCCATCATGCGGCCGGCATTGCCGACGTAGACGAGGTTTCGGGGTTTTTTGATGGTCTTGGTGATCGCCTTGGCGACCTTTTCGGGGGCATAGACCGGATCCATGGGCTTGACGGCGCGCCCGGTGTAGTTGGCGGCCTGTTGAAACAGCGGGGTGTCGATGGAGGCCGGCATGACCACCGAGACGTCGATGTCGGTATCTTCGAGTTCCTGGCGCAGCGACAGACTCAGGCCGTTGACGCCGTATTTGGAGGCGGCGTAGGCGCTGACGTATTTGGAGCCGCCGCGGGCGAGCATCGACGACACATTGATCAGCGTGCCCTCGCCCTGTTGGCGAAAGGTGCGAATGGCGGCCCGGGCGCCGTGGATGTAGCCGAAGAGATTGGTCTCCAATACCTGTCGGTAGGCGTCGCTGGGGGCCTCGTCGAAGCGAGCAAAGAGGCTGACGGCGGCGTTGTTGACCCAGGCGTCGATGCCGCCGAAGTGCTCGACGGCTCGATCGGCGAGGTCGTGGACGGCGTCTTCGTCGGTGACATCGGTGACCACCGGCAGGGCGCGGCGGCCGCGGTGCTGACATTCATCGGCCAGCGACTCCAGCGCGTCTTCGCGGCGGGCGGCGGCGACGACACAGGCGCCCTTGTTGGCAAGTCGGAGTGCAGTGGCGCGGCCGATGCCGCT
>CAYUPT010000626.1:0-2743 GCA_964446725.1 uncultured Bradymonadales bacterium
TCCACTGCTTCCGCTTCAACCAGCGAAGTCAGCACGACTCCGGAGATCTTGGAATTGGTCAATAAGGCGCGCAGCGAGGACCGCACATGTGGCGATCACGAAATGCCGGCGGCACCACCGCTTAAGTGGCACAATCAACTGGCAGAAGTGGCGGCGAGACATTCGCGGGATATGGCGGATAACGACTTCTTTAGCCACACCGGAAGCGACCACAGCAGACCTGCCGACCGGATCAATGCCATCACCGAGCGGCGGACCTCCACCGCCGAAAATATCGCCAAAGGTCAACGGAGCGTCGAGAGTGTCATGAATAGCTGGCTCGGCAGTCCCGGCCACTGTCGCAATATCATGAACGCCACGTACACCCATCTGGGCGTAGCCCGGTCACGGGGCAGCAATGTGTGGACCATGAAGCTAAGTGGTGGTGCCGGGCTGCCGACAGAAGGCCATCGCCGAGATACGCCGGAGGTCGTCTACCCACAGTCGGAACCGTCGTTGCTGGCGCTCTCTTGCTGTAGGATACGTCGACTATTCATCGCAAAGAAGCCGGACAATCAGCCTGCGAATGCTGACGAGAGGCATTTTGACCGTTTCTCACTCCGATGAGACTCCCATCGCATCGGCAAGCAGCCTCAGCGATGTCACGCGGTCTGCATGACTGTGCAAGAACGAAGCGACGATCAGTTCATCAGCGTCGGTCATCTCAACAAATGATTCCAGCTCGTCTCGCACCGAATCCGGAGTTCCAATAAACTGTGACCGGCGATGAGAGGCGATAAATTTCTCCTCAAACGGCGAATACGTTCGACTGGCCGCGTCCTCCGGTGACGGAAACCGCGTGTGATTACCCTGTCGAAGCCGAAGCATGGCCAGATCCCAGGAGCCGGCCAGGAAGTCGGCATGCTCCTGGGACTCGGCGCAGATCACCCCGACGGCCATAATGACGTGTGGCTCATCGAAGGCGTCGGAGGGCTCGAAACTGTCGCGGTACGCCCTGAGAGCAGGCCGCGGATCATTTTGACTGAAATGCGTCGCAAAGCTGTAGCCATGCCCGCGTTGCCCGGCCAGTCTGGCACTGGCGCCACTGGAGCCGAGTATCCATATCGGTGGAAGCTCCACATCGTCGGGCATCACCTGCACCGACGAAAACTCGTGGCCGGCCGGAAGCGTACCCCGTGACAGCCCCTCCAATTCCGCGAGTTGTCCGGGAAAATTGGATGCATCGACGGCCCGCAACGCCCGAACCGTCTCCTGATTGGTTCCCGGCGCCCGACCAATGCCGAGGTCAATTCGCCCCGGATAAAGTGCCTCCAACGTATGAAATCGCTCAGCAACCTGAAGAGGAACGTGATTGGGTAACATCACGCCACCGGATCCTACACGAATATCCTCTGTCGCCGCTGCCACATGCCCCATCAATAATTCTGGAGTCGACGTGGCGACGCTCGGCATGCTGTGGTGTTCGGCAAACCAGTGGCGCTTAAATCCCAACTCCTCACCGATCTGAGCTAATTCCACACTCTCCGAGATCGCCTGTGTTGCCGTCGCCCCCGTTCCAACTGTCGATAAATCGAGTATCGAATATGGGATATTCATAGAGTCTCCGCCTGGTGCAATGACTGCCAGAAGTAGCTACACCTGTCCCTCCCAACAAATTCCAGAGCCGTCAACACCAGTTGCTGGCCGTTATCGCCGGTAGACCAGACGGTATTCGACGATCCTGGACAGATCATCCATATCCATCTCCATGACGATGTCGAGTCGCTCGCCATCGTCACTTAGTTCATACTCACTGGTGTACTCCCCACGGTCGGAATCGGTATAGATGACGAGATTTCCATTCTCACGTCCGGCACGCAATTCGACGACATCGCCGTCGCTATTTTCGTGTTCCACCGCTTCGCCATCGAGCGGAATGGTCCGCGTCGGTTCATTGCTGCTGTCGATTCGAATGGCATCGTCCCCTTCCTCGATCTGCATCCGCTCGCCGGGACCGTCCTGGCGCTCCAGTACCCGGCGGGCAATCCCGCGGCGAATACGCCCCATATCCTCCAGTGCAGGTTCGAAAACTTCACTCAACTCGTCACTTTCATCGGCATCTAGGGTATAGCTGCCGGTCAGCGACGTCGTCGAATCGGCGGCTACGGACCCCGAAACTCCCAGGGCAACCATAAACAAAACGACAGCGAACAAATTTGAATATCGCATCATATTTCCTATCATCGAATCTCAATTTTCAGTCTCTGTACGCCCAGTGTAGCGTCCTCAATGAGGTGGCGAAGATCAAATTGAACCGCCTCTGGCCCTCCGGTGTCGCCGATGCATATCCATCTCCCGACAGGCAGTCGCTCCATGCGGCTTCTCGCCATCGTCTCGGTCCTGCTTATCGGTGCCACTTCCTGCTTCGGTGACACCGGAGATGACCACTCAACAGGCCCGTATACTCCGGCCACCGACGACGCCGACGTCCCGGATGACATCGATGCATACGAGGTCGGTACATCCTATCGCAGCGAAACCGGGTACGTCGAATACATCCCCGGAGACATCCCCATTGTCGTCTCCGTACCCCACGGCGGATACGAAGAGCCAGAGGCCATCGACGACCGAAGTGGAACCACCGTTCAGGATGCCTATACCCTGGAGTTGGGCGAGGAATTCGCCGACGCATTCTACTCCCACACTGGCCACCGAGTTCATATCGTCACTCTCTTGATGGCCCGTACCAAACTGGACGGCAATC
>CAYUPT010000627.1:0-2740 GCA_964446725.1 uncultured Bradymonadales bacterium
CTTCGACGTCTTCTTCGACGTGGTCGGTAATGCCTTTGACCAGCGCGTGGCTGAGCCGTTCGCCGACCGGTTTGCTTCGCCATTTGGCCTCTTCTTCGGCGTCTTTTTCGTCGGCCTCGTAGGCCCCGGCAAACTCCAGGAGACGCTCCGTGGCGTCGTCGCGCCGATTTAAGATGACGTCGACGACCAATTCGCGAAGCTCGTCGTCGATTTCGTCAAAGACCTCCAGATGGCCGGCGTTGACGATGCCCATATCCAGGCCGGCATCGATGGCGTAGTACAAAAAGGCGGAGTTGACGGCCTCGCGCACCGCCCGCTGGCCCCGAAATGAAAACGAGACATTGCTGATCCCGCCGATGGTGTTGAGCTCCGGGTACCTGTCCTCGATGGCCTCCACGGCCTCGATATAGCCCCGGGCGTAGTCGTCGTGTTCCTCCATGCCGGTGGCCACGGTCAACACATTGGGATCGATGATGATATCCTGGGGCGCAAATCCGACGTCTTCCGTCAAAATTCGGTAGACCCGATCGACGATGCGCATCCGGTGGTCCAGCGTCGTCGCCTGGCCCTCTTCGTCAAAGGCCATGACCACCACCGCCGCGCCGTAGCGCCGGATCTCACGGGCCTGGCGCCGAAAGGTCTCCTCGCCGTCTTTGAGACTGATCGAATTGACAATCGCCTTGCCCTGCACGCATTGCAGACCGGCTTTGACGACATCGAATTTCGAGCTGTCGACCATAATCGGAATGCGCGCAATCGCCGGCTCCGTGGCGATGAGCTTGAGAAATGAGCGCATCACCTCTTCGGAGTCGAGCATCCCGTCGTCCATATTGACATCCAGGATATTGGCCCCGCCCTCGACCTGCTGACGGGCCACCGACAGCGCCTCCTGGTAGTCCTCGGATTTGATCAGCCGTTTGAATTTTCGGGAACCGGCTACATTGGTGCGCTCGCCGACCATCGTGAAGTTGGCGTCGTCGCGCAAAATCAACGGTTCCAGGCCCGAAAATCGACTCTCCTCCATCGGCTCGGAAGGCTCGCGCGGCTCGTAGTCGCCGGCGACCTGCGCGATGGCCTCGATATGCTCCGGCGTCGACCCACAACAGCCGCCGACCATATTGACCCAGCCCTCGGCGGCAAAATCATCCAGGGCCTGTGCCATGGCCTCCGGACTCTCGTCGTATTCGCCGAACTCATTGGGCAGGCCGGCGTTGGGATAACAGCTAAGCGGCACCGGCACCCGTCGCGCCAACTCCTCGACGTAGGGCTTCATCTCCTCGGGCCCCAGCGCGCAATTGAGCCCCACGCTGATCGGATCGGCGTGCTCTACGGAAATCCAGAACGCCTCCAGCGTCTGACCCGACAGCGTCCGACCACTCTGATCGGTCACCGTCACCGAGATCATGATCGGAAGTTCCTTGCCCATATCACCGAAGGCATCTTCGATGGCCATCAGACAGGCCTTGGCATTGAGCGTATCGAAGATCGTCTCCACCAACAGCACATCGACGCCGCCCTCGATCAGCCCGCAGGCCTGCTCTCGATAGGACTCGCGAAGCTCCTCGAAGGTCGTCTCCCGATACATCGGCCGCTCGACGTCGGGGGACATCGAAAGCGTCTTGTTCGTCGGACCCATCGCCCCCGCCACAAAGCGCGGCCGTCCATCGTCGTTCTCGAACTCATCGGCCGCCTCTCGGGCCACCTGCGCCGACGACCGATTGAGCAGACGGCATCGCTCCTGGAGGCCGTAATCGGCCATCGAGACCGACTGGGCATTAAACGTATTGGTCTCGATGATATCGGCCCCGGCCGCCAGATACTGCCGGTGAATATCGCCGATCATCTCCGGCTGCGTCACCGAAAGCAGATCGTTGCAGCCGTCGAGTTCATCGGGATGATCGGCAAATTGCTCGCCGCGAAAATCCTCCTCCTCCAGCTCCAGGCGCTGGATCATGGTCCCCATCGCCCCATCCAACACCAGAATCCGCTCGTCGATCGCCGCATGCAGCGCGTCGGTGCGCTCACTACCCATTGGACCTTCCATTTTCTTCGGACAGACGTTGGCTCAAAAACAGTCGAGGCGCCGGAATAAGCCCTGGCGCCTCGCATGGCAATTCAATCTATGACGGTTGGCTCGTCAGGCAAACGGACTCTCCGTATAAAACGGATCATCCCCCGCCTGGTGGTCAGTGACGTCGATAATCTCGTTGATATCCTCGCCGAAATTCTCGCGCAAAATCTTCTCCACACCCTGCTTGAGCGTCGCCGTCGACGCCGCGCACCCCTGACAGCCGCCGAGCATTTCGATGTACACATTTTTGTCGAAGTAATCGACCAATTTGATCTCACCTCCGTGATTGGCCACGAAGGGGTTGATCTCGTCGTCGATCAAATTCTGAATCTGACGTCGCATCTCGGTCTGCTCCTCGTTCGAAACCATTTCATCGCGCGTCGCGCTCGTTCACCTAGGCGTATAACCAACACAGACCGCTTTGCCAACATTCCAGCGATGTCCGTCCAGCATGAGCCCCACGCCCCAGACTCGAAACGGATTCGGATGGAGACGAAAGGCGTCGACGATTCCTCCGCCGCACCGCGGCACCCATCCGGGCATAAAGGAGCAACACTACTCCGGCACATCACAACGCTCCTCCCCGAAGCCGACTCGCCATCGGCGAGTCGGCGTCTCGATCGGGGAGGTGGCCGTCGGCGCTGTTCAGCCGACGGTCGGAGGGGCGTC
>CAYUPT010000628.1:0-2736 GCA_964446725.1 uncultured Bradymonadales bacterium
GGCCCCGGCACCGGGATTCGGCGACGTCGACGAGTTTCGCGACGACTCCGACCTGGCGCAATACGGAAGTCCCGACGAGCGACGCCGGGAAGACGTTGCGGCCATGGAAGCGCTGGACTGCGACTTCGTCCATCTCGGTTTTGAGGACGGCGTCTATCGAAGAAGCCCGACTTCCGGAGAGTATATCTACCGGACGACGCGCGAAAAATTCGTGCGCCCCCGAATCGAAGACGCCAGCCACATCGAGGAGCTTTTTCTCGTGCTGCGACGCCTGTGCCAGAATATGGGGCGCCTGCTGTTGGTCAGTCCCATGTCGATTGGCTACCACGTCGACCACAGTATTACCGCCCACAATGCGCTTCGCCTCGAAGACAGCGATGTGGAACTCTTGTTTTACGAAGATTTTCCCTATGTTTTGCACCCGCGATACAGCAACGGCTTTGAGGATAGCCCCATGAAGGCCCTGGAGCGCATCGGACGGGCCCCGCTTCGGCGCTACGCCGTCGGATTCGACCCCGCCAAAAAAGAAGAGATCATCGGCCACTACACAAGCCAGATCCCGGTGCTCTTTGAAGACGACGATGAACTGCGGGAATCCCTTGCCCGGCGCACCCATGATGGCGCGCCCTCTGAATTTTATTGGAGTACTCGAGCCCAGAGCGACGAAGACGATTGAGTCGCGGTCACACCGGCCGGTATACGCCGACAACAGACGGTTGTGACCGCTCTTGAATTCGACGTCGACTACTTCCCTATCGGAGGTTCTCGATGACGACACCGAACTGGCGCATGACTCGCGAAATCGGCGAACAATCGACGTTGTTCTCAGAGCTGATCGACGACTGGAGCCATGCCGCAGCCCGGCTGCGCGATGCCATCGCCGATCGGTCTCATCTGGCCTTGCTGGGACGAGGCAGTTCGCGCAACGCCGCCGTCTACGCTTCCTATCTATACGGGTTGCAATGCGGCGGACACCCCATCGAGTTTCGCCCCTGGATGACAACCCGCGACGACGTGCCCCATCGCGACTGGTCGGATACCGCCGTTTTTGCCTACTCCGCATCCGGCCAGAGCACCGATATCGCCCGCGCCGCCCAGTGGCTCAACGATCGCGGCGCCCTTGTAATTGGTATCACCAACGCCGTCGACGACTGTGCCCTGGGCGAGGCTGCCGATGATTTATTTCGCTTGCAGATCGGCGATGAATTGGCCGTTCCCGCCACCAAGAGTTTCAACGCTCAGCTCCTGGCTTCGGCGGCACTGCTGGGATTCGACATCGAGGAGGCCGTAGAGGAGACCGTCCGCTGTTTTGAGTCCCTGGAGGACGGAGCGCAAGCCGAGAGATTGGCCGATATTATCGACGGCGGCGACACGGTCTCCTGGATCGCTCGCGGCCCCTCCCTCGGCGCAGCACGAGACGCCGCTCTCAAATGCCGGGAGTGCGCTCGTCTGGAGTCCAACGGGTGGTCGTCGGCCGAATTTCAACACGGCTATATCGGCTCTGTCGATGCCGACGATCGGGTCATTTTATTTTCCGATGCCAACCAGCCGGCTGGAAGTTTTTCGGCGGTCACCAAGTCGCTGTTAAACCGCAATACGCCCTTTGTCGTCGTCGGCCTCGACTACTACCGCGAAAATGGTGCTGCCGCCGCTCCTGTGCTGTCCGTCGACCTGCCCGAATACCGCTGGGCGCGGGCTCCGGTCTTTGCCTATCTCTCCCAGCAGACGGCACTAAAACTGGCGGTTCGACGAGACCTCAATCCCGATTGCCCCTCCGGACTTCAGAAGGTCACGGAGACGACCTGATTTCGATGTCTCGATGCCTCGCGCTCTGCTGTTGATTGGAGCTTCGACGGTGCGCTACGGTGACGCCGCAAGATTGATTCAAGAAGCGGACGGACCGGGGCTCGTCGGCACTCTAAGAGTGTCGAGGCGCCGTCGGTGAACCGTTTCATCGATGCCCTGCGCTCGGGGTTGCGAATTTTTGGGTGCGGTATCGAGTTACAGTACTTCTTGTACGGGATAAAGATGCGGTCTCCGCTGGTCAGTGATGCGCGATGGATGTTGACAGTTCTCGGGTTGGTCTCGGTGCTCACAGTGATCGTCGGATGTGGGTCGCCGCAGGACAGTGCCGAAGGAGCGAATGGCGAAAACGCCTGCGGGGGCACGGCGACACTGGACGCCGAACCGGGAGATGCCTGCGGTCCCTGCGGGCTCGACGAGGTCCTGTGTGATGGCGGGGACGCCACCGTGTGCAGCGGTGAGACGCTGCAATGCGATGGCTCCGATACCCGGTGCGGACGCTGTTCGGAGTGTACCGACTGCACCGTCGATGACGGCTGGTATCAAAGCGGACCGAGTTACGAGTGCTGCGACGGAACGGCGCTTTGCGGAAGTTGCCAGGACGAAGAACGCCGCGCCTACTACTGTGACGGCACAGACTGCGACTACGACGTCGTCGAACAACGGACTATTCGCGCCGGATGTGACAGTTGCCCCGACGGGCTCTCCTGCGACGGCGACCAGTGTGTGGCCGTCGACGACTGCACCGATGATGACGACTGCGCCCCGGATACCCCGGTTTGTGTCGAAAATGTCTGTGTCGAATGCGACGGCGATGATGACTGCGGCGATGATGTCTGCAACCTCACCAGTCATACCTGTGTGGAGTGCACCGACGACGATCAATGCTCCGATGGCGACGTCTGTTATCAGGGAAGTTGCGTCGGATGTGCT
>CAYUPT010000629.1:0-2735 GCA_964446725.1 uncultured Bradymonadales bacterium
TACTACTGATTGAATTTGTGGACACGATTCGGTGTGGTCATGGGCCACGCCGAACCTTGGGGTCGAGTTGAAGTCACCATCGGACAAATTGGTGACCGCCTCAGACGCGTTCTAAGCGGTAACCAGCCGGACACCTCAAACCGCTAATTTTGCGCCATCATTGGCCCAAAAGAAATTCAACTTGAGTTCTTCTAAGCCACGGGTCGGGGGTTCGAATCCTCCCGGGCGCGCTTTTTGTTCTTACAATTTCGGGGTTTGCCGATTTCCGTGGCGGCGATCACGGGTTTAGTGATCCCCCCTCCGACCGCTCGCTGAACAACGCTCGCGGCCACCTCCCCCAACGGAGGAGGCGACTTCCGAGAGGTCTCGACGCTGTGGGGTCCAACGACGACACACCCGGTGTTGGGACCAGCGATGACAAATCCGGCGTCGGGTCCAACGACGATACACCCGTTGTCGGGTCCACCGAGGTCATCGAAGCCACCGACGCTGCTTGAAACAAGTTGACGCTCCGAGCAATTGCGAAAGTTTCCCCATTCGAGCCGCAAGGCGACGGACACTCCCGACATCCGGGACGTCGTAGTCATGTCATATCGACTCGTGTATCGTATCAAAGCCGGGCAAACCGCCCTTGTGTGAGTCTTTTATGAGGCGCAGGAGCCCCCCGACGGCCCTGGCTGACGCCTGCGGAATTCAGCGCACTCTCGAACACCACCCCGGAGTTTGGAGACGATGACTGAAGAAGCCGAGAAATCTCCCAAGATCGTCAAACGCTGGCGTCTGGGTGCCGGCGGATTTGGAGTATTGACCGCCAGTGTACTTATCTGCTTCGGGATTCCACTTCCGATCTTTCTGGGAATTCTGGTGGCAATAATTGCTGTCACTGTCTGGAGAAAGGATCTACGCCTTTTGTTCTGGGGAGTTTTCTGTTCTGTGGGATTGCCGGTGTTCTTGATCGTCGCTGGATCGACAGCAAGCTACATGAGCGCTCCGGCACATCTACCAGGTGGTTGCGGGTCCATCGACCGGCCGGAGGAGGTGTGCTTTGACGAAACGTATCGCGCATTTCGCACCAACCGGATGGGAGGCATAAGCCGTCGCGTGGATCTGTGGTCGGAGCGGACAATGGATACCATCCAATCCCTTACGAAGAGAACTCTGATCAATCTATTTGGGCCGTCAGACGAGAGCTATCAGGGGCCCTATATTCCCCGCCACGAAGCACAAGATTTCCTGGTTCAACACGGTCAGAAGGTGGATCTGGCGACAATTGAGGAACGCCCCGATGATGACACGGCTCGCCAGTTGCTACGAAAACATTGTGAATTTGTCTTTCGTTTCCCAGGTCTTCGTTGGCAGCAACGCGATTTTGCTCGTTCTCAAGTTGGTGATTCCGAATTCGACCGGCGGTGTTTTGATCGCGCCCTGGAAGCTCCGGAACGCCACCGCGTGTACATCCACGAAGTACAACAGCGACTTCTGCTCCTGGGCACCAGCGACCCGATAAGGTCACTATCAGAGATCAATCCATATCCAATCGACACAGTGGTCTTAGTCGATCTAGAGGATGAGCGAGTCGTCGACTATTTCCTCTACCATTATGATTACTACTGATAAATTCGTCGGAGGCGGAAGGAGTTCAGAGGTTCACTCCAGCAACCAGCGTCAAAGAGCGTCGATCGAATCACCTCTGGACCCGTTCTCAATCACCGCATTGAGCGATGAACTCGTGAACATCACTGTTATCGCTGTCGAAGATCACGTCAGCTCCGACGTCGAGACAGACCTGATAGTCGAACTCCGAGGTGGCGTTGATGGCGTAGGAGAACCCGGTGATGGAGCTGTACCCGGCGAGTTCGAATATCTGGGGATAGTCGACGCCGTCATTCCAGTCGAAGGTGATTCCCGACAGCCAAAACGAGCCGTTGTAGTCTGGGTCGGCGGTGATGGTGGAGTCGATGAATTCGAAGGGACCTCCAGTTACGCGTACACCCCGGCCCATATTTTCGACGATATCCGTATCTTCAATGACAATTCGCGGCTCGGCAATATCTGCGCTGTGAGCGAGGCCGTTGATACTGACCGTATAGGGGGGAGCGTCGCCACTGCCATCCCACCACAGACTGTTGTTTTCGATGTGGCTGGAGATAATCTCCACCGACTCACCGCCGCGAACCGTGACGGCTTCGCCATCGTTGGACTCGATGACGGTGTCGATGATGGTCACGGCGCTGTACGGCGTGTGGCCGGGCTCATATTCGTCTTTTTCGGGAAGTATGAGATTGATGGCGTGGCCACCGTTATCTGCAATTCGTAGCCCGTCGACGACGACGTCCAACCCCTTTTCGTTGGAGTCGGAGGAGAGGGTGCCGGGCACAGCTCCGCCGATGGCGGCACCGGCAGCGTCGACGATGGCCAGGTCTTCGAAGACCACGAACATCTCATCGGCGGTGTCGGGCTCGCGATCGAGCTCAAAGACTCCACCTTCATCTTGCGGCCCCTGTACTTTGGTGGCCTCTGAATCATGGCCGCCAAAGGTGAGGCTGTGTTCGACGACGATCGGTGCCTCCAATTCGATGGTCCCCGGCTCGTCGGTGTCGGCAAATAGGTCGGGGTCAAAGCGGATTTCATCGTCGGGCTCGCTTTGTTCCTCGACAGCCCAGCGAAGCGAACCGGGTACGGGATCGTCTTCGTCGTCGTCTTCGCTGGTGACGCCGAAGTGGACGTCGAAAGTC
>CAYUPT010000630.1:0-2732 GCA_964446725.1 uncultured Bradymonadales bacterium
TCGGTGAAAACCGCGCGAAAATATCGGCCCCAAGTCGGTAAAAACCGCGCAAAACACCGGCTCCTAGACGGAGTCGGGATATCTCAATTGGCGCGGTCCCGGTGCGCCGCAAGGCGCAACGGGTTCCGCGCTTCCGCGAAGGTCTACTCCGCGCCTCAGCGGTTCTCCGCGCGCTCTTCCGCGCCTCTGTGCTCCAGCGGTTCAGCGTTTCCGCGCCTCCGCGTTTCAGCGCTTCCGCGTTTCCGCGTTTCAGCGCCTCCGCGCTTCTGTGCTTCAGCGGTTCAGCGCCTCCGCGCCTCCGCGCCTCCGCGACTTTGTAAAACTTTGAAACGATACGCAAGATTGGGGACTCGATGGTCGACAATAGATCTGAGCGGCACCGGTGCGACGGTGCCATGAGATCGACTGTCGGGAGGCCCAGATCATGAAGGTCAATGACGGAGATTCGACGCAGCGCTCGGAATCGAAGGAGCGCAAGGGTGAAAAGCGCCGCGACGAGGCCAGTCGCGATCAGAAGCGACAATTTTCGGAGCTGATGGACAAGCGCCGCGTCGGCCGCGGTGAGCGCACCGGCGACGAGCGGACCCGTCGACTCCAGGAGGGTCGCGTTCAAAAAGAGGAGCGCCAACGCGACGCCCGGCGCGGCGAGCGCAACAGGGAGCCGCCGGACAAAGCTCGCCAACGCGACGAACCGCGCCGCGCCCGAGGCGATGAGCCCCGCAGCCGGGAGCGCCGGGCCTCCGGTGAACAACAGCGAGGCGAAGGGCGACGGGCCGCCGACGACAGCCGTCCGGCCAGCAGATCGGAGGCCGACGACGCAACGCTCGAGCAGCGCACCGACGACCTCGATGACCGAGCTCCCGGCGGCGTCGACGCCAATGCCATCCGGCCCGACCGAGAGGGAGCAGGCGCCGGGCGCGACGCCGTCGGCGCCGTCGGAGAGTCGATTGGCGACACCCGGCAAGCCCGTCAGACCGAAAACACGGAAGGCGCCTCATCGCCGATCGACGAGGTGGCCCGCCGAATTCTGGACGCCGTACGCGTTGGACACGACGGCCAGGCCCGGCGCGTCGTCTTTCTCGACATCACCGTCCCCGGCCGCGGCGACGTGCGAATCCGCCTTCGCCGCGACGGCGGCGACGGCTTCGAAGTTCGCATGCGGGCCGACAACGACGCCCTGGCCCAGACCCTTCAGCGCGGAACATCGCAACTTCGCGCGCAGGGTCGCGACAACGGCATCGACATGACCTCCATTCGCGTCGTCCGCTGAATCTATATTGAGGGAGAATTCCACCGGTGAGTGATCGCGACGAACAGACTCGACTTCTACAATTACCGGACTGGCTCGTCGAACGGCGTCGGCAAAATCGAGCCTCCGCACCGGTGTCCGATGACGCCCCGGACACCGGTGCCGACGGCGGCGAAGCGGGAGAAACGATGGCCCTCGATATCTCCGATGTGCCGGCCTCCAGCACACCACCAAAGGCGGAGTCGAACGCCGATTGTGAGACCATCTTATTCAGTGCCGAAGAATTTCCGCAGCGCAAAGAGCTCTCGCGGTCACCGTCGGCCCGTCGGCAGCGCGCCAACCCCGATCCGCCGACTCGCCTACTCGCCGATCCCCGACGGGCGTCGGCTGTGGACTGGAGGCGTCTGGACCGGGTCTCCGATCGGCAGCGACACGTACTCAACGGTCTGTCCTCCATCCTGCCCCCCGATAGCACCTGGGACGGCATCGAAGCCGCACTCGCCGAACGGATGTCGCAACTCATTGGCTCCGCCCATCGCGTCGAGTTCCTCGGCATGGACACTGCTATGACCGGCGGCTCCTCGGTGGAATTGCCCGATGGCGCCTGGACTTGGGCGAGCATGCCGCCCGATGGACGTCGATTTGTCGCCGGCGCCGAACGGCCTCTGGCAAACGCCTGGATCGGCGCCGCCGACGGCGACCAACCGATCATCGGCGATGACTTTCAATTCGGCATCCTATCATTTCTGATCGCCGAATTTTGCACCGCCTTGGCTCGCCAGGTCCGCTGGCCATCGGCTCGCTGGGCCGTCAATCCCCTGAGCCGCCGCGACCTGTTGGCCCTTCTTCTGGGCGGTGAATTACCGGTGATGGAATTGACCTTCGACGTCACCGTCGATGATCGCCGCGGACCGCTTCGACTCTGGCTTCCCCGGCGGCTCATCCGGGGGCTGAGCCACCACCTCGACGACACTCGCCAGGGCCTCGAGTCCCCGGACAACGCCTGGTGGGCCAACGTCGCGCTATCACTGCCCGTCGTCGCCGCCCGCGCCGAGCTACGCCGCTCGGAATGGGATCGACTGGTCATCGGCGACATCGTCATCGCCGAAGACCACGGCATCGCCGCCGGCAGTATCACCGATGGCGCAGTCTCCGACGGCGCACAACTCGTCGCCGCCGACCAGTGGGCCGTCACCGGTCAATTGCGCGCCGGCGACGACGATAGTTGGAAATTCGAAATCAATGCCGCCACCCTTCAATGCCCCCGGGAGCCCGAAATGGACGACACCTCCGACGAATCGACAAATCAGCAACAACAGGGCCAGGCCCTCGACGTCCCCGTCGACAATGCCGCGATCACCCTCCACATCCGCCTGGGTTCAATCGACATGACCATCTCGGAGCTCAATCGGCTCCGAAGTGGCCAGGTCCTCGACTGCAACCGCCCTGTCGGAAGCCCGGTGGATTTGGTCGTCCAGGGCGC
>CAYUPT010000631.1:0-2725 GCA_964446725.1 uncultured Bradymonadales bacterium
ATCTCCTGGGAGGCCACCAGTGGATTGGCCACGCGACTGGCCCGGCGTCGACAATCATCGTCGTCGAGTCGAAGCCTGTCGAGGTGCTCTTCTCCCATAAAGCTGTAGTTGATCGCCTCCAGCAATCCCCGATCGAGCAGGAAGTTGCGGACCCAGTCGATCCGCTTTCGATACGCCGACCCGGCGATGGTCTCTCGGCTCTCGTCGCTCTTTTTTTGGTGCCCTTCGCCGACGGTCATCGCCGGCAATGTGGCCGGAATTTCGTCGTAGCCGTGAAGCCGGGCCAATTCCTCAATCAGGTCGATGGGTCGGCGCAGATCCCGTCGATAACTCGGGACCCGGCAGTCCAGCAGGCCATCGCCGTCGCCGTCGACAGAGCCGACATCGACGCCAATCGATTCCAGATACTCCGCGCAGGTCGCCTTATCGACATCGACGCCGAGGATGGTCGAGCAGCGCTCCGGATCGAGTTCGATCCGCGTCGGCTCCGCCCGGCCGGTGTCGGCGACGACTTCGCCGTTTGCCACCGTCGGCGCCGTGGCGATCTCTCGCTGCACGGCGTCGATAAGTCCCACCGCCCGTCGAAGGGCGTCGTCGACGGCGCCGGCGTCGACGCCGCGCGCGAATCGATGGCTGGAATCGGTGTGCAGCCCGTGGCGCTTCGATGTGCGTCGGACCGTCGTCGGATCAAACCAGGCGCACTCCAACAAAATGCGCGATGTCGACGCCGAAACTTCCGTCTCCGCCCCGCCCATCACGCCCGCCAAAGCCACCGGTCCGGAGTCATCGGCAATGATCAGATCCTCGTCATTTAACTCGTAGTCCTCGTGGTCGATACCGACCAACGTTTCGCCACCACTGGCACGGCGGACCTCGATGTGCTCTCCCTGCAATGTGTCGAGATCGAAGGCGTGCAGCGGCTGGCCGACATCGTGGAGGACGTAGTTGGTGATGTCGACCACGGAGTTGACCGGGCGAATCCCGACCGCCTTCAGGCGCTGCCGAAGCCACTGCGGGCTGGTACCGATCTCAAGATCTTCGATGATCGCCAATCGATACTGCGGACAGCCCTCGTCGTCGACGACCTTCAGCTGCGCGCGGTCGCCCGCCGAAAATTCGGCGTCTCCACCGACCTCCGAGACCACGTCACCGGCTCCGCCGCGAAGGTCGCGGTCGTAGATCGCCGCCACTTCACGGGCCACCCCGCGGTGACTGAGGCAATCGGCGCGATTGGGCGTCAGATCGATCTCCAGGACGACGTCTGTGGCCTCCAGGGCCTCGAAGATCGGCACCCCGATCTCAAGGTCGCCGTCGACGATCATCAGCCCGTCGCTGTCGTCTTCCAGTTCCAATTCCTCACCGCTGCACAGCATGCCTTCGGAGCCGATTCCCATGACCTCGCGGGCCACGATATCGAAGTCGACACCCGGCGGCGTCGATCCGGGAAGTGCCACCGGCACTCGGTCGCCGGCGCTCATATTCGTCGCCCCACAGACAATGGTGCGCTCCTGTTCGGAGTCGTCGGAGACCACCTTGCAGATCACCAATCGATCGGCGTCGGGATGCTCCTCGATGGCCGTAATTTCGCCGACGACGATATCGCCGTGGCCGTGGCCCACATAGGAAATGGCGTCGACTTCCAGGCCCGCCATCGTCAATTCATGCGCCAGCTCCTGTGGGTCCAGGTCCGCGACTTCGACCCATTCGTCGAGCCAGTTGATGCTGATCTTCATAACCGCTCCGTCTTCGTCTCGTTAGAAATCGTGTCCGATCCGTCGGGCCGATGCCCGAGCGCTCGCCGTCTCAAAACTGCTCGAGGAAGCGCTGGTCGTTTTTGAAAAACCGGCGAATATCGTCGACGCCCTGCTCCAGCATGGCGATGCGCTCGACGCCGAGTCCGAATGCGAATCCGCTGTATCGATCGGCATCGATACCCGCCGATTCAAAGACATTGGGATCGACCATGCCCGCGCCGAGGATTTCGAGCCATCCCGTATCGCTGCAGACTCGGCATCCGTCGCCGCCGCAAAATAGGCACTCTACGTCGACCTCCGCACTGGGCTCGGTAAACGGGAAATAGCTGGGCCGAAACCGGATCTCTGTGGTCGGCCCGAAACAGCGCCGGGCAAATGTCGTCAGCGTTCCCTTCAGGTCGGCCATCGAGATCCCCTGGTCGACCAGAAGACCCTCGACCTGGTGGAAGACCGGACTATGCGTCAGATCGCTGTCACAGCGGTAGACCCGGCCCGGTGAAATGATCCGAATCGGCACCTCGTAGGCCTCCATCGTGCGCACCTGCACCGGCGAGGTGTGGGTGCGAAGCAGTCGGTCGTCTTCCAGCACGAAGGTATCCTGCATATCCCGCGCCGGGTGATCCGGCGGAAAATTCAGGGCCTCAAAATTGTAGTAATCACTCTCGATTTCGGGCCCCTCGGCGACCTCGAAACCCATGTCGTCGAAGATCCCGATCAATCGCTGCTCGACCTGTCGAAGCGGATGACCGAGCCCGGCTCCCGTCGATCGGGCCGGCAAGCTAACATCGACGGTTTCCTCTTTTATCTGGCGCTCCAACTCCTGTTGTTCCAGCGCCTCGATCCGCTCTTCGAAGGCCTCCTGGATCCGGGTCTTGCCCTCATTGATAGCCCGGCCGGCCTGGGGCTTGTCCTCGTTGGGAAGCTCTCGGAGCACAGACATCAATTGCTGAACACTGCCATTGCGCCCCAGA